>JAIRTJ010000053.1 GCA_031254995.1 Eubacteriales Family XIII. Incertae Sedis bacterium | reverse complement strand
AAGCGCGTCGCCCGCTCCGGTCTCACGAGATCAAGTCCTCGAGACGATCTCGACAAATTCCCCGTTTCCGATGCCGGCTGCATTGCCCTCGTCGGTGTCTACGTGAAATTCGCGCTCGTACATATCCCCCGCGCGGATGAGTACATCCTGAAAGACGACAGGACGGGATCCGAACGTCTTTACGTCCACTAGATCTTTATCCTTGACGCCCGCTTCCGCAGCCTGTACCGATGAGAGATGTATGTGGCGAAGCGCGATGATGGCGCCCTTCTCCAGAGCGACTTCTCCGGCAGGTCCCGCGAGCGTCACGCCGGGGCTGCCGTCCAGTTGTCCCGATTCGCGGATGGGCGGCGCGAGGCCGATGTTTCGAGCATCCGTCATCGAGAGTTCCACCTGTGTCTCCCTCCGCGCGGGTCCGAGGACGCGAATGCCCTTGAGCATGCCTTTCGGCCCTATGATATCGACCTTTTCGTCCGACGCAAACTGCCCCGGCTGCTTCAAGTCCTTCACCGGCGTGAGCTTGTGACCATTGCCGAACAGCTTTTCGATATCCGACTCGCTCAGATGCACGTGTTTGTTGGAAATACCGATTTCAACCTTGTAGCCCATCTTTTCTCCCCTTTCCTGACTCTTCTTTCTCAGTGAATGAAGCCCTCGCGTTTTCGTCCTCGCCGAGCAAAGTCGACGCGTTGCGCGCGCGGCCTCTGTTGATTTCTCAAAGGCGACTTATTTCTCTGTCACCGATGTGATGTACGGAAGGTTGCGAAACCTCTGATTGACGTCAAGTCCATAGCCGACGATGAACACGTCTCCGACCTCGAAGCCCACATAATCCAAGTCCATAGGGATTTTTCTCCCCGACGGCTTGTCAAGAAGCGAGCAGATGCGGAGGGATTTCGGATTCATGCCAAGCAAGTATTCCTTTAAATAATTCAGCGTGACGCCGGAATCCACAATATCCTCGACGATGATCGCGTTTTTCCCGACAATGCTGTCATCCAAATCCTTGTTGATCTTCACTATGCCGCTGCTCTTCGTAGCCGCGCCGTAGCTGCTCACCGCCATGAAGTCGACGCGCGCATCGAGATCGACGGACTTGAGTATCTGACTCATCCACATGACGGCGCCGCGCAATATGCCGATGAGCGTCACTTCCTCGCCGGCGAAATCCTCGGATATGCGACGACCGATCTCCTCCGCCCGTTTTTCGATTTCGGAACGGGATATGATCACGTCGCCGATCGCGTATTCCTTACTCATTCATCGTCTTTCCCTTCATTATTCACGGTGAAATTCACGTCGTCGACCACGTTCTTCCCTCTGAAATTTTTCGTGATATCCACCGTCTTTTCGCCCAACCAATACTTGTCCAAATACTCTTTCAGATTCCATATAATAAACAACCACACGATGAGATCGTCCATCCACGCCACGGGGAAGAGCACCGCGGGAACGATATCCGCAGGCATGAACAAATAGACCAAGCCGAAGACCACCAAGAGTTTTTTTCTGAATGGAACGCTTCTGTCAGTCATCAAGAACTTGATGGCGACAATCCTCTTTTTCAACACCGCCCATGTGAAAAAATTCATAACAATCCCTCGATCTCGTCGAGAAGCTCCTTGACTCCCGTCCGTTGCAACGCGGAAACGGGAACGACGACGCCGTCTTTATCCATGTCCAACCCTCGTCTGATCACGCTCACATGCTTCGCGATCGCGCCGCGTGATATCTTGTCCGCCTTCGTCGCGACGACGAGACCGTCGAGTCCGTAATATTTCAGCCAGTCGTACATCAATCGATCCTGCTCGGAGGGCTCATGTCTGATATCCGCGAGCAAGGCGACTTTTTTCAGCTCCTCTCGGTTTTTCAGGTAGGTCTCGATCATGTCGCCCCATTGGTGCGCGACGGATTTCGCCACCTTTGCGTACCCGTAGCCCGGCAGATCGACGATGCGAAAAGCGTCTCCGTTGATCGCGTAAAAGTTGACGGTGCGAGTCTTTCCGGGACTTCCGCCGGTCTTCGCGAGATTTCGTCTGCCGGTCAACAGATTGAGCAGAGAACTCTTGCCGACGTTGGAGCGCCCCGCGAAAGCGATCTCGGGCGGACCCGCAGCGGGGTATTGGCTCTTCTTTGCCGTGACCGCCAACAATTCTGCCCCTTTGATCTCCATCTATTTCTCTCGACTCTTTTTCGAAGACGGTTTCTTTTGCGAAGTCGTCTTCCCCTTGCTCGCTCCTCCCTTTGCGCCGGATTCGGCGGGCGGATCTTTCCGCTTCGAAGAGATGGCTTTCGTCAAGATGTGAGGCAAAGCGTCCTTCGCGTGTCCGATGAATACGAATCCCATCTTCTTCCGGACATTGGTCGGTATCTCATCAAGATCGCGCTCGTTCTCCGCAGGCAAAAGAACCTTTCGAATTCCGGCCCTGTGCGCTGCCAATACCTTCTCGCGGATGCCTCCGACGGGCAGAATATTTCCGCGCAGGGTGATCTCCCCCGTCATCGCGACGTCCTGCCGCGCGGGTATGCCCGTGAGCGTGGATATCATCGCCGCGCACATCGTGACGCCGGCCGACGGACCGTCTTTCGGCGTTGCCCCCTCGGGAATGTGGATGTGGATGTCGTCCTCGCGATAGAAATTCTTCTTGATTCCCAATTCATCGGCGATGGAACGTATATAGCTGATGCCGGCCTTGGCCGATTCCTTCATGACGTCCCCGAGTTGTCCCGTCAGAACCAACTGTCCGTTGCCCGGTATCATCGTCGTTTCGATGGACAGTGTCGTGCCCCCGACGGCGGTCCACGCAAGCCCCGTCGTCACACCGACCATGCTCTCGTTTTCGATGATGTCGTAACGAAAGCGCTTCTTCCCGAGGTAGCCGGCCAGATTCGCGCCCGTGACGCGAATTCCGCGCGACTTCTTCTCGACGACCTTTCGCGCGGATTTGCGGCAAATACCGGCGATTTCGCGCTCCAAATTGCGCACGCCGGATTCTCGCGTGTAATAATTTATGATATCATGTACCGCCTGCTCCGATATCCGAACCTGCGCGTCGTTCAGTCCGTGTTCGCTTAGTTGTTTGGGTATGAGATACTGTTCCGCGATCTTTACCTTTTCATCCTCCGTGTAGCCGGGAACCTCGATCACCTCCATGCGATCCAAGAGCGGCCGCGGTATGGTGTCCGTCGTATTGGCCGTCGTGATGAACAAAACCTTTGAGAGGTCGAACGGAAACTCCAGGTAATGATCCGTGAATTCCTTGTTCTGCTCAGGATCCAAGACCTCGAGCAACGCCGAGGCCGGATCTCCGCGAAAATCGTTGCCGACCTTGTCTATCTCGTCGAAGAGAAATACGGGATTCATGCTGCCCGCTTCCTTGATCCCGTTGATGACGCGGCCGGGTATCGCACCGATATACGTGCGACGGTGACCCCTGATCTCGGCTTCGTCGCGGACTCCGCCGAGGGACATGCGGACGAATTCTCGACCGATGGCGCGGGCGACGGATTTCGCCACGGATGTCTTGCCGACGCCCGGCGGCCCCACAAGACAGATGATGGGAGCCTTCATGGCAGTGACCAATTCCATGACGGCCAAGTATTCGATGATTCGTTCCTTCACCTTCTCGAGCCCGTAATGATCTTCGTTCAGAGCCCGCTCAGAGGCCTTCAGGTCGATCTTGCTCTCCGAGTACTTATTCCACGGCAATTGAAACACCCACTCGATGTAGGTGCGTATCACGCCGCCTTCTGCGGAAGCGGACTGTATCTTCGACAGTCGCTTGATCTCCTTCTCGATCTTCGCGTGAATCTTCTCCGGCAAATTCAGTTTTTCCAGCTCGTCCAACCAATCTCGGATCTCGTCCTCGATGAGATCTTCGTCGCCCAACTCCTCTTGAATGGCGCGAAGCTGCTCGCGCAGATAATAATCGCGCTGGGATTTGCTGATCTTGCTCCTGACCTTCTTGTTGATGTCCTGCTCGATCTTGAGTATCGCGATCTCCTTGGTCAACATATCGTTCAGCAAACTCAAGCGGTTCTCGGGATTGAAGGCTTCCAGTATCTCCTGTTTAGCCTCGGTGCGGATATCCAAATGTGACGTGATGACATCCGCGAGCCGTCCGGGCTGTTCCACCGTCGACACGGAGACAAAGACATCCTGCGGCAATTTTTGGCCCGTGCTCAGGTATTCCTCGAAATTGTCCAAGACCGTCCGCATGAGCGCCTCGATTTCATTGGGTACGGGATCGTATTCGACCTCCTCTACCTCCCTGACGATGGCTTTGAAATACGGTATTTCGTGAACCATGTCCTCGATAACGCCTCTGCTGATTCCTTCGACCAACACGCGGATCGAATCGCCGGGCAATTTCAGCATCTGTTTGATC
>JAIRTJ010000014.1 GCA_031254995.1 Eubacteriales Family XIII. Incertae Sedis bacterium | reverse complement strand
GCACCTCAATGCCGCTGTCCGGCGCACCTCTCCGGCCGCGCAAGGACCGGAGGGTATTGTGTCGAGTTATACGTCCCCGTGACACATTCCGCATTGATCGAATGCGGTCGTCGAATTTTCGCGCTCGCGTCTCAACCTGTTTTCAACCGCGCAACTTTGCGCAGACGCCGCCGTTTAAAGTCCCCGCGATCAAGTTTATTGTATCGCTTTTTCCCCTTAGAATCAACTTAACCTCGAATGAATTTTTCCCGCGAAAATTCTCGTTTTCATCGTGGACAAGGACGCGTATGTGTGATATGATGGATTTTCGAATACGGAAACGCATTTCATGAGACAATCGTAACAAAAGGAGCGAAACGCCAAATGTCGGACCCTGACCCTGACGGATCATATTTGCTGCAAATCATCTTTTTACTGATATTGATACTGATCAACGCGTTCTTTGCGATGGCGGAAATGGCCACCGTGTCGGTCAACAGAAACAGCATTCGGAACCTCGCGGAAGAGGGCAACAAACGCGCAAGGGTTCTCCTGGAATTATTGGAGCATCCCAATCGGTTTTTGTCCACCATACAGGTGTGGATCACGCTCGCGGGATTCCTGCAGAGCGCGTCTGCGGCTACGGCGATGGCCGGCGACATCAGCAGATGGCTCGACGGCTTCGGGATCGCGTACAGCCTGCAAATCGCCGTGGTCGCAATCACCTTGATCCTCGCATTCTTCAATCTGGTTCTTGGGGAATTGACGCCAAAGCGCATCGCGCTCCAATATTCGGAGAAGATCGCTTTGTTTACGGCGCGACCCGTATGGTTGGTCTCAAAGCTCGCCGCGCCCTTCGTGTGGTTGCTCTCGAAAACGGTTTCCCTCGTTTTGAGACTCTTCGGAATACGCAAGGACAGCATAGAGGAAAAATATTCGGAAGAGGAAATACGTTCGTTGCTCGAGGTCGGACAGGAAACGGGTCTCATCGACGAGGCCGGCAAGGAGATGATCACGAGCGTATTCGAATTTGACGACAAATTGGCCTACGAGATCATGACGCCCCGCACCGACGTATACATGGTAAACATCAACGACACGTTGTCGGACTATGCGGACGATCTGTTGAAAAGTCGCTTTTCGCGCATCCCGTATTACGACAAGGACAACGACGACATCATCGGCGTGCTGTACATGAAGGATTTCATCATCCAAGCGAAAAAAGTAGGTTTCAACCGCGTCAACATAAAGAAAATCCTGCAAAAACCATTTTTCGTTCCCGAGAGCAAGAACATCGACGAACTCTTTCGAGAGATGCAGAAGAGCAAGAAGCACATGGCCTTTCTCGTGGACGAGTACGGCGGCATGTCCGGCATCGTTACGACGGAGGACATGGTAGAGGAAGTAATGGGCAACATCGACGACGAATACGACGACGCCGAACCCAAGTTGGAGAAGATCGGCGACGGCGAATACGAGATGGACGGCAACTATTATTTGGACGATTTAAACGAGGAATTGGGCGTAAAACTGGAATCGGACGATTACGAGACCGTCGGCGGTTTGCTCATCGATCTGCTCGGAGAAATACCCGACGATAACGTCAAAGAGAAGCGCGTGATCGAGCAAGAGGGCGGCATCACGTTCACCGTGGAAGCGTGGAAGGATCGCAGGATCGAGCGCGTCCGCATGAAGATACGCGGCGCCGAGACCGCGAAGGCGGACGCCGAACGAGAGGCCGGCTCCGCGCAGACACAGGAATCGCAAGGCGGCGGATGAGAAGGCAACTAGGGAATGGACGAGAAAGACAACAATGAATTGGGGACGATAAAGATCGCCGCAGACGTCATCGTTTCCTACATCGGCGATGCGGTGTTGAATACGCCGGGCGTCGTCGACTTCAGCGGCGGTCTGTCCGATACGATATCCAACACGATCCTCGGAAAGGATACGAAGTACAAGGGCGTCAAGATCGACGAAAACGAGGGCGTTTACACCGTCGATGTATTCGTGATCGCGGAATACGGCGTTCGCATCCCCGAGATCGCGTGGAATATTCAAAAGAATGTAAAGACGAAATTGGAGGAGATCGCGGCTCTGGAAATAGAGAGCGTCAACATCCACATTCAAGGCGTGCAAAATCGCGAACGTTCGCCGGACGGAGAAGACGATGCCTAGGATTAGCCGAAAAAAAACACGTGAATTGCTCATGCAATTGCTCTATCGCATGGCGTTGTTCGATGAATACACGGAGGAAACCAAGACGGCGTTTCTTGCCGAATACGCAGAGGAACATCCGGACGAAGAACCGGATTCGGCCTATTTCGACCCGATTTTTTCCCGCATCACGGAACGACTCGAGTCCGTCGACAACGCGATTTCCGGCGCGAGCGACAACTGGAAGATCCATCGCATTTCAAAGGTGGATTTGAGTATTCTGCGCATCGCCGCTTCCGAAATACTCTACGAACCCGACATTCCGACGGGCGTTTCCGTCAACGAAGCCGTCGAATTGGCGAAGAAGTACGGCAGCGACAACTCGCCGAGGTTCGTCAACGGCATCCTCGGAAACATCGCGCGCGGATGCGCAAAAACCGATTGAAATCCGGTCTCGACATGCTATAATGTACATGTTCCGGGGGGAGTCGATACAGAGGTATTGCATGAAGGAGGAGTCGCATTTGATCATTCACAAAATAAGGGAGTACTCTATTCCGCTCATCATCGGCGTGGTCGTTTCGATTGTTTGGAAAAATCTCTCGCCTGAGTCCTACGACACAGTAGTCTTTACGCCGATTTTCGGCGAACACATCGATTTGCATTTTTTGGTTAACGACGTATTTATGGTCTTTTTCTTCGCGGTCGCCGGGATAGAGATCGTCCACAGCCTCATGCCCGGCGGCGTCCTGTTTCCGGTCAAAAGGGCTGTGTTGCCGCTCATGTCCACGCTGGGAGGCGTGCTCGGCCCCGTGATCGTGTTCTTTGCGCTGAACACGGCGTTCGGTTCCGCGGACTTCGTCTCAGGTTGGGGGATATGCACGGCGACTGACATCGCATTGTCGTGGCTTCTCGCGCGCATCATCTTCGGCGCGCATCATCCCGCGGTGAACTTCCTCCTGCTGTTGGCCGTCGCTGACGACGGCATCGGCATGTTCGTCATCGCCGTATTCTATCCTGATCCGAACGTTCCCGCAGAATACGGATGGCTGTTGCTCATCGCGGCAGGCATGGGCGTCGCCTATATTCTGCGCAGACTCCGAGTGCGCAATTGGGCGATCTACGTGTTCTGCGCGGGAATTCTCTCGTGGATCGGGCTTTACAACGCACATCTTCACCCGGCTCTCGCGCTGATCTTCATCGTGCCCTTCATTCCCGCCTCTGAGGATCGCAAATCGAAGTCCGAACTCGAAGGGGGCGCGCGAACGCACGAGCTTCTCGCAATCGACAGATGCAAGAACTCGCTCTCGCCGTTTGTCGACTTCGGATTGATCTTTTTCGGAATAACGAACGCAGGCGTCCAATTCTCCGCGATCTCGTCTCTCACATGGATTGTGTGCATATCCCTCATCGTCGGAAAGACGTTGGGCATCGTATTGTTCAGTCGCATAGCGACCCTGCTTTCGTTCAAACCGCCCGAACATGTCGGCTTCAAAGAAACCTGCGTCATCGGGTTGATCGCGGGAGCGGGACTCACGGTCGCGCTCTTCGTGGCCGGAGTCGCGTTTACGGATCAAACACTGCAGATCTCCGCGAAGATGGGCGCGCTGTTTTCCTCGGCGGTCTTCGTTATCGCACCCTTGCTGTCTAAGGCGTTGAAGATCAAGAGGATCGACGTTGCGCCAAATCAACCGAACGGAGGAGAAGCCGTGAGAACCGAAGATGTTT
>JAIRTJ010000194.1 GCA_031254995.1 Eubacteriales Family XIII. Incertae Sedis bacterium | reverse complement strand
GACACGTTCCCGCTCATGTCCATATCGCTCGCGATCATCACGAACGAGCGACGGGAGATCAACAGTTACGTGGAGGTCGGAGATATAGCCTCGGACGTGAAGAAGAAATTAAAAACCATGCCGGGAAGCAATTATTTCACCGATCGCAGGAAAGACGCGAGCAGGACGTATGAAGCGCCCGCGTTTTGAATCGCAACACAGTAAGATATTACGGCAAGCCTATAATTGAATCTTACCATTTTTTTTGTTAGAATTGCTTTAAACGCGAGAGTCGATCATCTTTGATCAACGCGACGCGGAAGTCACAGAAACGGAGGCGTACAATGAAATTGTTAATTATCGGAGCGGGCGGCGTCGGCACATCGACGGCGCAGATCATCAAACGTGCGGGCAAGGGCGGAGAGTGGGCCGAAAAGGTCATCGTCGCCGATTATAATCTCGCGAGAGCGGAAGAGGTCGCGGGTCAGTTGGCCGAGGAGCGGTTTGTCGCGGAGAAGATCGATGCGCGCAGCCCCGAGAGCATAAAGTCCGTCATCGCGAAGCACGGCGCGAATTTCGTCATGAACGCGGTGGAACCCGCTTTCAACGAGATCATATTCGACGCATGTTACGACGCGGGCGTGGGTTACTTGGATTGCGCTATGACCCTGTCCGTCAGGGACGAAAAGGATCCGTACAACAAGGCGAATGTCAAGTTGGGCGACTATCAGTTTGATCGCGCGGAACAATGGGAGAAGAAGGGAATTACGGCAATTGTTGGTTCCGGAGTGGAACCGGGCATGGCCGATGTCTTCGCGCGCTATGCGTCCGATCATCTCTTCGATTCCATCGACGAGGTAAACGTGCGAGACGGCGACAATTATACGGGCGGCGGCGTTTTCGGTTTTTCGGTGTGGACCACCATCGAGGAGTGTTTAAATCCGCCCGTCATCTGGGAGAAAGGCCGAGGTTGGTTCACGACGGAGCGATTCTCGGAGCCGGAGATGTTCTCTTTCCCGGGCGGCATCGGCGATGTGGAAGTGGTCAATGTGGAGCATGAAGAGGTGATGTTGGTTCCGCGCGTGATCGATTGCAATCGCGTCACGTTCAAGTACGGCGTTCCCGCGGAATTTCGACAGTTGCTTCTGAACCTCGAATCCGTCGGCATGGCCGAGGCGAAGGCAAAGATCAAGGTCGGCGACGCGGAGATCGCGCCAAGGGATTTTCTCGTAAAGGTCGTGCCGAGCCCCGTCGAAAGCTCCGGAAACATGGTCGGAAAAGGTTGCGCGGGCACATGGGTGACCGGCAAAAAGGACGGGATGGCGAGATCGGTATATCTTTATCAGATCGCGGACAATCAGACCTGCATGAAGAAGTACGGGACGAATTCGGTCGTGGCGCAGACGGCTGTCGGCCCCGTCATAATGTTGGAATTGGCGGACAAGGGCATCTGGGATCTCAAGGGCGTACACGGCCCCGAATCCTTCCCGCCGGATCCGTTCATTGAACGGCTCGCCAAGTATGAATTCCCGGCGGGCATCCGCGAGATGGACAGCGAATACGCGGAGATGTTGAACGAAAAAGCGCTTTTGGACGCGTTGAAATAGGCGCGCGGGCGCACATGAAAAAAGGACTGTTTCGAAATTTCGAAACAGTCCTTTTTTACGTAATTCGCTGTGCGTTACTCAAACATGCGCGCGGATTCTGCCATGATGTCGGATATCGGCAGATGTTGCGGACATTTTTCCTCGCATTGTTTGCAGGCTATGCAGGTCGACGGAAGAGGCCTTACGAAAGATTTTACAGTTTCGGATATTTTTTCCGGACTCTCAAAGATCGTCGCCTCGTTCCTGAGCGAGATGAGGTAGGGGATGTCCAGTTGGACGGGGCAGGGCATGCAGTATTTGCAGACGGTGCAGGAATAGGGAATCAACTTGTTGTATTCTGCGGCCACCCTCTCGATCACGTCGAGTTCCTCTTGAGTCAGGGCGTTTGCGTCCGCGTCCGAAAGTATGCGAATGTTTTCTTTCGTCTGCTCGAAATTGCTCATGCCGCTCAATATCGTCAAAACCTCGGGGAAATTCGCGACCCATTTCAACGCCCAATCGGCCGGCGTCCGCTTTTCTGCGATGCCGTCCCAGTACGCGCGAACCGAAGCGGGCAATACGTCCGTGAGCTTTCCGCCCTTGAGCGGCTCCATGACGATGACGGGTATGCCCTTGGAGCCCGCGTATTTCAGCCCTTCGACGCCCGCTTGCAACTCCGTGTCCATGTAGTTTAGCTGTATCTGGCAGAAATCCCACGGGAACGCGTCCGTCACCTCGCGAAAGAACTCGGGCGTCTCGCCGTGAAACGAAAATCCGACGTGCTTGACGATGCCTTCCTCCTGCTTTTCCTTCATGAAGCGCAGCGTGTCGTATTTCTTCACCTTCTCCCAATATGCCTCGTTGATATTGTGAACGAGGTACATGTCGATGGTCGAGACCTCCAAACGCCGCAATTGTTCGTCGAGGAATTTCTGTTGATCCGCCTCCTCTTTTATGAACACGACGGGCAACTTGTCCGCCAACAAAACCTTTTCGCGGTAACCGTCCTTCAAAGCTTTGCCGACGACGACCTCGCTTTTTCCGTCGTGATACATGTAGGCCGTGTCCACGTAGTTGACGCCGTTGTCGATCGCGTATCGAATCATGCGAATCGCTTCCTCCTCATCGATGCGCGGGTTTTCTCCGCCCGTTTCGGGCAATCGCATACAGCCGAAACCGAGCAAGGAGATTTGTTCGCCTGTCTTTGGAAATGTTCTGTATTTCATTCCGTTTTCCCGCGACGATCGCCGCGGCTCCTCCTTTTTGTGCACCAAGAAATTGAATTATAACGAATCGAATGATCGGTGTGCGAGCGGTGAGACTTCCCAGCTCTGATTTTTTAGATTATATCCGATAACGATGAAGAATGCAAGAGCCGCGCGCAACGCGAAATCCCCGAGCGGTTCAATAATCATCCCTTTCGGGATCGAAATCGCACAGATAATCGACGAAACGGACGAAATCCCCGCTGTCGCTGCGAATGAAATCGTAGAAGATGTCTTCCCTGAATTCGTACTTTGCGACGGGAAACAGCCGGTCGCCGAACGGGAGCATGCGCGCGTCCCTTTCGAGTTTGCGAATGCATGGCAGGGAATACGCCGCCAATATCAACTGTCCCTCGTCCGTGACGCAGAGCATACCCTTAACGTCGTCGTTGAGGCGATAGACGGCTTCCTTCAAATGATGGTTGTTCTCGTTGAAAATCAGGTAAAGTCTGCCCGCGTCGGCGTCCCTCTTCATGGCGGCCGGGTATTTCTTGTCCAGGAAGTCGCGTATCTCCTCCGGATCCGTCGGCGTTTCGTATACCGTGATGAATTCCGGTCGTTCCAATTTCATGGCGGTTTCGACGTTTGAAATCGGAAAGTCGGATATGATGTCAAACGCGGAGACCGTTTCGCCGGTCAAACGAAGCTCCGATACGATGATGCGATGTTCTTCGTCCGTTTCGATGAGGGATTCACATATATGGGAGTCTGCCCCATCTTCGTCCGTGCGCTTTTCGATCTTATTCATGCACAGGGTCGCGGCGAAGTATTCGCGCGGCAATTGGGCGGCCAAGTCCGGAGCGGACAACAAACCCGCGACCGGCAGATCTCCCGCGAACAGACGCATGAGGAAGTAGTTGATCAACTGGTTCGTCGTCTCGAGTTTCTCGCAGGTTTTTCGCAACAGGGCGTATTCCTCTTCGGGCGTCGCGTCGATCTTCTCTTGGAGAATGAAGTCGTATTCGTCGATGCCGTCGGGCAATTTTTCTCCGTAAACCTCGTTGAGCTTGGCGTATTGCTGTATCAGCAGGAAGGCTTCCCGCTTCGATATATCCGTCTTTTTCGCCCCGAGTCCGCCGAGCATGGCCTGCTCCGCTTCAAGCATGGTCGCGGCGTCGTCCCCCGCAATGCTTCGGTAGGATTCGATGCCGAATTCCGAGGTCTCGATATAAAAGAATTGATGAAACCCGCTCGCGGCGACATTCCGGCGTCTGTCGGGATCGAGACGCCAACGGATATAGACGACCAACACGCCCATCAATCTGCTGTTTGTGACGAACGCGCTGACGAATTCATTCGTTGTTCCGAACGGCGCGATATCCACTCCGCCGACGATCACTTTAAATTGTTTGCGATTCATGACAAATAGCATATTACAAATCAAAGGATTTCACAAGCGCCGCAGGAAATTTTTCCGATTGCGAAATGCTTTCCGATTGCGAAAAGTCATTGAAATTGTGAAGGTTTTCATGTTAAAATGGGATTGGATGCGTCAGAAGGCTCTTAGGCGGACGCGAATAACGGCAAGAACACCTAACGAAAAGGGGGAACGGCATGTCGTCTTTCATATGTTATCACAAGAATATCAAACATCTCCTCGGCGATCTGTTTGCGTATTTCGCGGAACAGGATTGTCAGATCGAAGAGTTGCGAGAACGGGAAGGGGAGAAGATATCCTTCGCGACTGACATGATTCCCGATATATTCCTCCTGCCCGCGGGCGAGGAGCGTCTGATCGCGGCCTTGCGACGAACGCCCGAGTTTGACGGGACGCCGATCCTCGCCATAACCGAGCGATACGACGACGGCGAGGAGTTGGAGGCGTTGGCTGCCGGCGCGAGCGATTACCGCGCTTTCGACAACGTGCTGGGACTCGTGAAGAAGATCGATCAACATATCGAGATGTCCCGCGAGAAGAAGCAAAACGCCTACAGCATCGCTCAGCTCTCCGTTGCGGTGGAGCATGAGCGCAGCGAATCCGAGGTGTTGCAGGAGATCTTGCTGTCCACCGTCGCGGAAATGGTCGAATTTCGCGATACCGTCACGGGCGGTCATGTGAAACGGACGGCTCTGTATCTGGAGGCGATGATTCGCACGATGCAGAAGTACGGTATCTACGAAAACGAATCCTCGTCTTGGGACATATCCCTGGTCACATCGAGCTCCATGTTGCACGACGTGGGTAAGATCAAGACCTCCGATTCCGTATTGCTCAAACCCGGAAAACTCACAAAAGAGGAATTCAAGGCGATGCAGTTGCATCCGACCGTGGGCGCGAAACTGCTCTCCGCGATACAGGGGAATATGAACAACAAGGAATACTTGAATTACGCGATCACGTTTGCGAAATACCATCATGAAAAATGGAACGGAACCGGCTACCCCGATCGTTTGAAGAAGAACGACATCCCGCTTCTCGGGCGATTGATGGCCATCGTTGACGTATATGACGCATTGCTTTCAAAACGCCCGTACAAGGAGAGCATGACCGTGGAAGAAGCCGAACGAATCATCGTGGACGGCGCCGGAAAGGACTTCGATCCCGTGCTCGTGGAGGTCTTTAAGAAGACCACGCCGTATTTTGCGAATATTCGCGCCGAACTGGAGGATTCCGGGGTGCTGAAATTCCTCCTGCCCGAAGACGAGTACGACGAATTCGCGGAAATGCCCGAAGCGGTCGAGGCGGCGACGGATCGCGACGCCTGCCCATCGTCAAACGAAGAGTCCAAGGCGACCGGAGCGAAGCCGCTTTCCCTCGTCGCGGAAGCCGGATGACATCGTCAGGATCATCTGCGCTGACGCCGACTTGTTTCTTCCCGCCCGAAGCGAACGCCGCGAGGCGAGTCCTTTCATCTTTTTCGCGCGAAATTCAAAAAATTTGCGAGAATATGTTTCAAACCCCCGGTTTTTGGGTATAATGAAAAATACAACGAATAAAAACGTTCGGCCTCAGATCCGGCGCCCGCAACCGTTTGTTGCTCCGCCGACGGAGGCTGAGCGTCAAGGGTTTGAATTATCGTCGAATCAAAAAAGGGGGAGGAACGATATGATGATCTGCGGAGTTTGATCGTTCAAGTTTTGGACGGTCGCCGTAGCGAGGGAGGAAACGTCATGAATATCCGCGAGGCATTGGGCAGAAGCAGCGAAAGTTCGGCGCGATTTACAAAAACCGGAAAATGGGGGGGGGCAAAGCTAAGCCGCAATAGAGGATTTACCCTCGTAGAAGTCATCGTCATACTTGCGATCTTGGCCGCCATGGCCGCCTTCGCTGTCCCGAGACTCACGGGATATCTCGACAAAGCAAACGAAGCGGAGATCAAACAAAATCTCGCGACCTGCGTCAAAGCCGTTCAGGCTTGGGCGTCCGAACGCTACGCGGACGGCGTCATAGGTCAGGACGCCCTCGTGTATCCCGACGAGAGCGCGGGCGCGCCCGTCGGCTCCTCTGTCCCCGTCCTCCCCGGGACATACGAGACTGACTCGCCCACTTCGGCGACGACGTGGCTCGGCATCGTAAAGGAGTACGCCAACCTCAATCTCGATATCACGATCTGGTACATCACGGAGGTGAATTTCGACGACTATAACGCGCTCACCCATCTCGTGCTCAGCAGAGACGACGATGGACAGACTGCCGTGTACGAGGCCGAAGGACGCTATTCGGACGGCGGAAGCTACATCGGAATGCCCGGAGGCAATCCGAGCACGCCCGGAGGGGGCGGCGGCAAGAGCGGTTCGGGCGGGATACCCGCCAAGGTGTACTATACGGTCGTCTTCGAT
>JAIRTJ010000176.1 GCA_031254995.1 Eubacteriales Family XIII. Incertae Sedis bacterium | reverse complement strand
ATGGCCTCGGAGCCCGGGGATGTCGACGCTTCGGTTCGAATCACCTACGAAAACGCACGCGGCGAGGAACAGGAATTGACTCAGGAATTCACGGTCAACGTGATGGAATCGGAAATGTCCGACGGGATCGATGAGGATGAATTTCCTGACGAAGGCGTCGCCGCAGACGGCGGACTTCCGCCCTTTGTCCGGATTTTGATCGCCGCCGCGCTCGCAGCGGTCGTCGTTGCAGTCACCGTCATCTTGGTGAAACGACGCAAGGCAAAGAGGATGGCCGCGGAAGAATTCGACGACGAAGACGCGTTTGACGACGAGGATTATGAAGACATCGATCGCGACGGAAGCGGAGACGCGTCATGAAGTTTTCCGATCTGTTCTTCTTCTCCGTCGACAACCTCAAGCGCCGAAAGGGACGCACCGTCTTGACTGTCATAGGGGTCGTGATAGGCGTATGCGCAATCATCGTCATGATTTCGCTCGGCGTAGCGGCAAATCGCGCCACGGACGAGATGCTGAAGAACTGGGGGGATCTTACGAAGATCACCGTGCAACGTTGGGGAGCGCAACAGGGAACGCCGGATCTCGACGACGAGACAGTGGGGCGTTTTCGAGAAATACCCGGCGTGACAGCGGCGACGCCGTTGGCAGCCGCCGAGTTTTACGGCATGCTCGTCACCGGGCCGAACGATCGTTACATCACGGAATGGATGCAGATCACGGGCTTGGATCCCGATGCCGTCGAGCCTATGGGCTACACCCTGATTACGGGAAATTATGAAATTTCATCCTCCGGCGCAAATCGGATACCCGTTCTCGTCGGATCTCAATTCGCATTCAATTTTCGCGATTCGAGGAGGAGCTTGAATTCCCCCGACGCCATGAAATATCCGCAGTACGACGAGAGCTACATGCACATCGAAAACCTGCCCCAATACGATGAAGACGGAACCTTGCTCAATCCTGACGACCTTTTCTTCGATATCATGCGTTCAAAGCTGACTTACCGCCTCGTATACGGTTACGATGAGACCTCAGGCAAGGAGCTTTACAGGGAATATGAATTCGTCCCGGTCGGCATGATCTCCGAGCAGAACGACTACATGATCGACGGAAGCGTCATGATGAGCATAGAAAACATGAAGAAACTGCAGAAGGATTACGCGAGATTGTCAGGCGATTCCCGCGGCGGCGACTACGGCATGAGTTTTTCTTACGGCGGCGACGGGGACGGAACCGTCACAGTCGGAGGCTATGAAAACGTCGTCGTCAAGGCGGACGACGTGCGGAATATGGACGAGATCGAGAAAGCCATCAAGTCCGAGGGCTATCAGATTTGGTCCATCACCGAAACTCGGCGCCAAATGCAGAAACAAGTGGCGCAGATGCAACTCATGCTCGGCGGACTTGCCGCGGTTTCTCTCTTCGTCGCCGCGCTCAACATCATGAACACGATGACGATGGCCATCACGGAGCGCACGAGGGAGATCGGCGTAATGAAGGTTCTCGGTTGCGAATTGAAGAACATTCGGCGCATGTTTTTGGTCGAATCGGGCATGATAGGTTTGGTCGGCGGCATCGCGGGCGTCGTCGTCAGCTTTTTGTTGAGTTTCCTGCTCAATAATTTGACGACATTGCTGGCATTGGTAGGCGAGGGCGACAACGTGGACATCGGCGGACTCTTCGGCTTCGGCGGATTCGGCGAAATGATGCCGGGCATGCAACTGTCCGTTATTCCGCCTTGGCTCATCTTGCTCGCCCTCGTCTTCGCGGCCGCGGTTGGTGTGCTGTCCGGGATCGTGCCCGCGAATCGCGCCGTGAAGATATCTTCCCTGGAGGCGATACGTCACGAGTAGGCTTGACAAATCTCGCATCTTATGATGTAATGAGTAATTGTGAGCCGCACGGAAAGGGTCATAAAAGCGCATAACGGATTGTGCGCTTACCCCGACGGCGAGACCGGTATGAGGAGGAGTTTGTTTATGTATGCAATTTTTGAAACCGGAGGCAAACAATACAAGGTTGCGGCCGGGGATGTTTTAAAGGTCGAGAAATTGTCCGCGACGCCGGGCGATAAACTCAAATTCGATAAGGTGTTCGCGATCAATGACGACAAACAGTTGCGCGTCGGAAATCCATATCTCGACGCCGCGATCGTGAATGCGGTCGTCCTGTCCGAAGGTAAGCGCGACAAGGTCATCATCTTCAAGTACAAGGCGAAGAAGGGTTATCGAAAGAAGCAAGGACACAGGCAACCCTATACGGAAATCGAGATAAAAAGTTTCTCCGCAGACGGAAAAATCATCTCAAAGAAGGCTGAGAAAAAAGCTGAGAAACCCGCGACTGCCGGGGCGAAGGACGCCGCGGTCGAAGCCGATAAGGATAAAAAGCCGAAGGCGACGATAAAGCCGGCAGAGGCGGAAGAGGGCGCGAAAGCCGAAAAGCCCAAGGCGGCGCGAAAACCCGCGACAAAGAAGGAAACGTCCGCCGAGGGCGAGAAGGCAGCAAAGAAGGAAACAGCCGCCGAAGGCAAGAAGGCGACAGAGGCAAAGGTCGCAAAGAAGGAGACAACCGCCGAAGGCAAGAAAACGACGACGGCTAAGATGGAAAAACCGGCGACGACGGAAACAACAAAGAAACCCGCAACGTCCGCCGCGAAGAAAGACGCGGAAAAGAAGCCCGCTAAGGCGACGAAAAAAGCGGCTGAGGAGAAAAAATCGGAGTAAGGAGCGAGACGGGGAGACGCGCGCGTGATCTCCCGCAACGATATACGGAGGTGCGGATATGGCAAGCAAAAAGGGAGTCGGCAGTTCAAAGAACGGTCGCGACAGCGAATCCAAACGGCTCGGAGTAAAGCGAGGCGACGGTCAATACGTGAGCGCGGGAAGCATTCTCGTCAGGCAACGCGGCACGAAATTTCATCCCGGCAACAACGTCGGGATCGGCGGGGACGACACGCTTTTCGCGAAGATCGACGGAGCGGTTCGTTTCGAGCGATACGACAAGAGGCGAAAGCAGGTGAGCGTTTACGCCAAGGATGCGTAAACGACCGGTGTTCTGCGCATTTATCGCGTTTGAACGCGTCCTCGAGAGGATGTCGGTTTTCCGGCGTCCTTTTTACGATTCGCAGCTTAGCGTTTTGAAAGGATGAATCGATGTTTGTGGATATTGCGGAGATCGTGATCGTCTCAGGCAAGGGCGGCGACGGCGCTGTGTCGTTTCGCAGAGAGCCTTTTGTGCCGAACGGCGGACCGGACGGCGGAAACGGCGGCAAAGGAGGCGATATCGTGTTCGTCGCGGACAGGAATCTCCGCACCTTGATGGACTTCAAATACAAAAAAAAGTACCGCGCGGAAGCCGGACAAAACGGCATGAAGAGCAATAAGTACGGCAAGAAGGGCGCGGATCTTGAGATCAGAACGCCCGTAGGCACGGTGATCTCCGATGCGGCGACGGGCGCTTTGATGTCCGATCTTACGGAGGACGGTGTACGCTTTATCGCGGCGATCGGAGGCAAGGGCGGTTTGGGAAACAGCAATTTCAAAAATTCCGTTCGACAAGCGCCGAATTTCGCAGAAGCGGGTACCGCAGGAACGGAACGAACCGTAACGCTCGAATTGAAGTTGCTCGCGGATGTCGGTCTGATCGGTTTTCCGAATGTGGGTAAGTCCACGCTCCTGTCCGTATGCAGCGCCGCGAAGCCCCGCATCGCGAACTACCATTTCACGACCCTTTATCCGAATCTCGGCATGGTCGAACTTGCGAACACGGCCTTTGTCATGGCCGACATCCCGGGACTCATCGAGGGCGCGGCAGGCGGCGCGGGTCTGGGGCATGATTTCCTGCGTCACGTCGAACGAACAAAAGTTCTTATACACGTAGTTGATATATCAGGCAACGAGGGCAGGGAGCCCTTGGACGATTTCATTCGCATCAACGAAGAATTGGAGGCCTACTCCCCAAAACTGAGAGCGAAACCTCAGCTCGTCGCGTGCAACAAGACGGATATCGCGGACCCGGAATCGGATACATACAAGGATTTTCTCGCGTATCTCGATAGAGAGGGGTACGCATATTTTCTCATCAGCGCGGCCGCGAACAAAGGGATCAGGCCGTTGCTCAATCGGGCCGCCGCGCTCCTTGACGAGGAGGCGCGCGCGGAGACGGAGGTCGAGGAGGAGATTTTGCGGCGCGCGCGCGCAATCGACGTCGTGCCCGCGGAGCGCGAGGCGGATTACAGGGATATCCTCATCGAAAAATCAGGCGGGATTTTCGTTCTTTCGGGCAAGCAGTTGAAGAAGATATTCGATTCCACGAATTTCAACGACTACGGTTCCGTAAGATACCTCTACAAACACCTCGAGCGGAGCGGAGCGATCAAGAGAATGAAGGCGCAGGGCCTTAAAGAGGGCGATACCGTCCGCATTTACGGATTCGATCTCGAGTATTTCGATGAATGAATCAGCCTTCATGGATGAAGATTATGGATGATCGCAATTCCGGACGAATTGAAAACGCAGAAGGCGGCAGGACTCTCGATCGCGCGGATTGCCTCGCGCTGCTGAAGGAGCACGGCACGCCGGACAACGTGATCGAGCACTGCGTGAGCGTCGCCGACGTCGCTCTGCGCTTGGCGCGTGCGCTGAACGCCGCCATAAAAGGCTCTAAGTCCGGATCAGGCGAAGACAGACCCGCGACGCCGAGGCGTTCGCTCGACACCGCTTTAGCGGAGCGGGCGGCTCTGTTGCACGATATCGCGCGCGTGCATCCGCATCACGCGAAGGTCGGCGCGGACATCGTCGCCGCGTACGATCGGAAAGCCGCGTCCATTATCGCCGATCACATGACGCACGATTTCCCCGACTCCCTCGCCGATATCTGCGAATCAGACATCGTGTCCCTCGCGGATCGCTCCGTGTACGGAGATCGTTGCATCGGGTTTCGCGCGCGCATGGGCGATATTCTCGAGCGATTTTCGGACAATCCGCAGGCGACGGCTTCCCTGCGCAGACATTTGGACATGACGGAACGTTTTGTCGGAGATATAGAACGTTTCGTAGGCAGAAGCGTCGACGATATAGCGGACGGCGGCGTCGTTCCGGTGATGTCGCTGCTGAAGCGCGTCGAACGCCCGAGCAGATATATCGGCGGGGAGATACACACGGCGCGAAAGGATCCTGAGACCGTGCGAACGCGGTTTTGTTTCGCGTTTCCCGATCTCTACGAAATCGGAATGTCCTATACGGGTCTGCAAATCCTTTATGCCGCGCTCAACGAGATGAGCGATGTGTATTGCGAACGCGCTTTCGCGCCGGCGCCGGACATGGAGGCTCTGTTGATCGCAGAGGGTCTGCCGCTTTTCACTCTGGAGACGCACACCGATTTGAAGCGCATGGACATCAT
>JAIRTJ010000169.1 GCA_031254995.1 Eubacteriales Family XIII. Incertae Sedis bacterium | reverse complement strand
TATCAAATTCACGCGGGCGACGCTGCGATTTGGCGTACCTTTTTCTTCGCTCATACAGACGGCAATCACCTTGAATTTGATCATATCTTCCATATTACCCGCCTATCATATGCATATCGCGTCCCGGTTTTTGCCTTCCCTCGGCGAACCCGTGCCGAGTCGGCTTTGCGAAAATCGTTCGTTCCAAGCTCTTCGTCAGTTCGAGATCGGACGCGCCGTCGCGCAAAACCCGTTTTGCGTCCGCGAAATCCGAGCGACCGAGACAGGGCATAAACCGCCCGTCGGCAGTGAGCCTCACCCTGTTGCAGTCCGCGCAAAACGAGTCGCTCATCGCTCGAATAAACCCGATCTTTCCTTCAAAATTTTCCAAACGATAATAGACCGCAGGCCCGTTTCCCAGTCTTTCCTCGCACGGCTCCGCTGAACCGAAACAGGTCTCTATCGCGGATTTTACGGAATCCGAGCTCGGATACGAAAATCTCTCTGCCCTGCCCACCGGCATCAGCTCGATGAATCGCACCGCGAGGACATCCCTCCTCGCCATCTCCGCGAGATCGCAGAGTTCCCCGTCGTTCACACCCTCGAGCGGAACGACGTTGAGTTTAACCGGCAGAACCTCCGCCGCGCGCCGGATCGAAGACAGGACGCGCGCCAAATCGTCAAAGCCCGTGAGTTTGGCATAGACCTCGCGGTTTAATGTATCGATGCTGATATTGACGCCGTCCGTGCCTGCGTCGACCAAAGCGGGCAGATATTCCTCCAGCAAAGCCCCGTTTGTCGTCAGCGTGACTTGGTCGATCTTGGGCAGAGCTTTGAGCCCTCGGATCAAGTCAACGACGCCGCGACGCACCAATGGCTCACCGCCCGTGACCTTTACCCTGTCGATGCCCAGATCCGTCGCCAAGCGAACGAGCCTCAATATCTCCTCAAATGTCAAAATATCCGAATGGGAAAGCGGATTGACGCCCTCCGACGGCATGCAATACAAGCAACGCAGATTGCAACGATCTGTTACCGAAAGCCGCAGATAGCGAATATTACGTCCCGTTTCGTCCCGCATAAACGCCCGTCTACTCCCTCGTATAAGCGCCGCTTTTCCCGCCGCTCTTTTCGAGCAGGACGATCTTTCGTATCTCCATGCTTCGATCCGTCGCCTTGCACATGTCGTAAACGGTCAAGAGCGCCGTCGCAACGCCCGTGAGAGCTTCCATCTCCGCGCCGGTCTTGCCCGTCGTGACCACGGCGCATGTCGCCTCGATCACCGAATTCTCCGCGTCCGGAATGAAGTCCACGACACACTGCTCAATCATGAGCGGGTGACACAGCGGAATGAGTTGCGACGTCTTTTTCGCCGCCATAATTCCCGCGATGCGCGCGGCCGCGAGGACATCTCCCTTTGTCGTCGCACCGCCGAGAATCAGCTCAAACGTCTCGCGGTTCATCGCGATCGCGCCCGTCGCAACAGCTCTGCGCCTCGTCACGGCCTTATTCGATACGTCCGTCATCACGGCATTGCCCGCCGCATCTATGTGATTCAACTCGCCCAATCGATCATCTCTCCGTTTCCCGTGCGTTCCGCCCGCCGCAATCGGACGAAGCGAAGCCTCGCCCTCCAACCGAAAAGCAAGGATATTCAAGTATGTGGTATTGATTATATCATAAATGAAGAGCGGATGCGGAGTCATTTATGATAGAGCCATGTGCGTTTTCGCCGCAGGCGAAAAATTCGCACGGCAGACAAATGGATATGACAAGCGCGGAAAGCGGTTGTTATATCATAAATGAAGAGCGGATGTCAGAAGAAGGATATCATCTGCGTTGAGGAACAGGCGATCCGTATTCGAGACATCCTCGTTTCGATCGCACATCCACTGAATCGTTCCGCGTGCACCTCCGGAACCGTTTGCGACGCGAAAGAGGACGGTTCGTTCGAACGGGCTCACGATCACGGTTTCCGCGATGATCGCAATCTCGTTTTGCGCCGAGATGCCCGCGCTTCTCTCTCGCGAAAAGTCATGGGCGCGCACACCGACATGGGTGTGCTCTGCCTCGATTCGCTTCGCTGTCTCAAGCTCTATGCCCCAATCCGTCGCGAACAGCCTGTGTTCGGACAGTCTCTTGATTTCGGAAAAATTCTTGCATCCCGTAATGCGCGCCGCGGTCACGGTGGTTGGATCCGAAAAAACCTCCGACGTCTTGCCCCTCGCCTCCGCGCGACCGCCTTCCATAATCAACAAATTTTCGCATAATTTGTAAACTTCGTCGCGATTGTGCGTGACGAGAATAGTATCGCCGTCGTATTCAGACATAATTCGAAGGAGCTCGATCTGCATGTTTTCGCGCAAAAATGCGTCCAAGGCCGAAAACGGCTCGTCGAGCATGAGTATTTCGGGTTCGTAGGCGAATATTCGCGCGAGAGCGACTCTCTGCTGTTGACCGCCCGACAGTTTCGCGGGATAGCGATCCTCAAAACCCGAGAGTTCTTATCTGTCCATCAGAGCTCCGACGACGGCATCGCGATTCTTCGTCTTGTCTCGTATGGCGACGGAGACGTTCTCGCGAACGGTCATGTGCGGAAAGAGCGCGTAGCTTTGAAACAGATAGCCGACATTGCGCTCCTGCGGCGAGAGATCGATCTTTGCCGCCGAATCGTACAGCGTCCTTCCCCCGGAGACGATGATGCCCTCGTCGGGCGATTCGAGACCGGCGATGCACTTCAAGGTGAGACTCTTGCCGCTTCCTGACGCACCGAGAATACCGAGCGAACCGCCCTCATTCTCAAAGCTCACCTCCAAAGCGAATGTCTTGTATCGTTTTCGTATGTCGACGCGCAGGCTCATGATCTAACGCCTTTCCGAATCCAAACGGTATTTGTTCGACTTGACATCGGAAACAAAATTCAAGAGCACGACAAAGATGAAGGATATGAGTACCAAAATAATTACATATCTGTACGCTTCATCCACTCTGCCGCCGCTGACGGAGGAATAGATGGCGAGGGGCATGGTTCGCGTCACGCCCGCAATGTTTCCCGCGATCATGGCTGTGGCGCCGAATTCCCCCAGACCTCTCGAAAAAGCCAGTATCCCGCCGGAAACCAAGCCCGGAGACGCCAACGGAAAGAGGATGCGAAACGCGATGCGACCTTCGGACATGCCGATCGTCCGAGCCGCTTGCAGGAATATAGGATCGACCTGCGTGAACGCGGCCTTCGCCGAGCGGTACATGAGCGGAAGCGCGATCACGACGGCGGCCAATACGGTGGCAGGCCACGAAAACACGATCTTGACGCCCAAATTCGCGAGCAGACTTCCGATCGGTCGATACACTCCGAAGATGTACAGCAGAAAAAAACCTGCCACAGTCGGAGGCAAGACGAGCGGCAAAGTCAGCAACGCGTCGGCCACGGAGCGTACGACGCCGTTCTTCGCGCGATATACGACATACGCAAACCATGTCCCGACGACGAACGTGATGACGATGGCGACGCACGCGGTTTTTATCGATATGAGTATAGGTGCGAATTCCATAATCTGTGTCTCGTCATTCGGACGCCGCAACGAACCGCGACGCCCGAATCATTTCAAGCGAATTTACCGCTTCATGCCGCTACGCGGCCGCCTTGAATCCGTACTTTTCAAAGACCGACATCGCCGCATCGCTTTGCAGGAACTCGACGAACTTCGCCGCAGCTTCCTTGTTCTCGTCGGATACGCCCTTCAGCGTCGCGACGGGATAGATAACCGGCGTCTGCAAACTCTCCGCAGGCGCGATGGCGAGAACCTTGACATTGTCCGGCATGGAAGCGGCATCCGTAGCGTAGACGATGCCGACCTCCGCGCTGCCCTCTGCCACCCAATTGAGGACCTCCGTCACGTTGGTTCCGAGACTAGCCTTCGCGGAAATCGCGTCCCACACGCCAATAGAGGTCAAGACTTCCTCCGCATATTGACCCGCAGGCACGCTCGCGGGGTCGCCGATCGCGACCGAAGCGGCGTCACCGATCTCCTCGAACGATGCGATCTTCGTGTCGCTGTTCGCGGATGCGATCAAGACGATCTCATTCTCGAGAAGATTCACGACCTCCGACGCATCGATGAAGCCGGCTTCGACCAGCGCGTTCATCTGCTTAGTCGCCGCGGAGAAGAAGACAGCCGCGTCCAAACCGCCTTCAATCTGCTCTTGAAGCTTGCCGCTGCTGTCATATGTACCCGTCACCGCGACGTCCGGAAAGTCCGCGTTGAACAGCGGAATCAATTCCTCCGTAAGCGCGTTTTCGAGACTGGCGGCTGCGGCGATCATAACCGATCCCGTCACGACGGGTTCTTCCGTTACAGGCGGTTCCTCGCCCGCAGGCGTGTCCTCGGATCCATCCTTCGCGCAAGCGCCGAACATAGCCGCCGTCAGAACCAAGAGAATGGCCAAAATCAATAAAAGACTTCTTCTTCCTTTCAATTTCATCGTTTCCTCCTAAAATCGTTGCGCAGCGAAATTGCCGTAACTACACGCTGCTGTTAGTCTTCGCGCCGCTTCGCGTCCCCGCGCGAAACAACTGCGCTCCGTTATCGCTTCGCCTGACGAAGACCGCGCTCCGGCGAAACGCCGACTTCGATCGATCAATCGACAAACCGTCGCAAACTGCGATCAGTCCCCTGTCAATCGAAACCGCTAATGCATTATATCAATGAAACCGAAAAATGTATGTTGCCGCAACAACATATGAAGAGTTTTGTGCATCTGCGCGCAGGAGCGATCACCGCTTCTTTTCCTCCAGAGCCTGCTTGTCGAGTATCTCAAAACGCCCTTTTCTGAACCGGATGATTCCGTCGCGACGCATGATGCTGAGCGCGTGCGACAGCGCGCTGCGATTCACTCCGAGATAGCGCGCGAACTGTTCCCTGTCCATGTTTATTTCGAACGCATCCGCGCCGACTTTTTCGCTCATGTGTCGAAGAAATACGGCAATTCGGGCACGCAGAGATTTTTGATACAGCACGTCGATCTTGTATTGCTTCCTGACGCTTTCATCGGCCAAAAGTCGAATGACATTCATTCTCAGCTTCTCGGCCGCGCCGGCTGAGGAACATCCTTCCGCAAAGATATCCGCGTCGAAAGCGATCAATTCGGCCGCGCACGCGCTGCTGATCTGCAACGGGCTTTTTCTCGTCTTC
>JAIRTJ010000012.1 GCA_031254995.1 Eubacteriales Family XIII. Incertae Sedis bacterium | reverse complement strand
TGATTATCGGAATCATCGGTACGTTGATTTGCGTATACGCCGTGGGCTATATGAAGGATTTCATGCATCATCATGCGGACGAGAAGGACAGACGTCCGCTGTTTTTTTTCCTCATGTTTCTGTTCCTTGCGGCTATGTTCGGCATCGTGGTCTGCAACAATCTGATCTGGATGTATTTTTTCTGGGAGATCACCACGCTCTGTTCTTTCTTCCTGATCGGATACACGAGGACGCCGGAGGCTGTGAAAAATGCCTTTCGGGCGCTCATCATGAATCTGCTCGGAGGGTTTGCCTTCGTGATCGCGCTGATCGTCATGGGCAATTACCTCGGCTCGGTTGAGCTGAACGCGCTGATAGGCAACGGTCTGTACGCGAAGACCATGGCTCAGTCGGACGGCGTCATCGTCATCAACGTCATCGTCGCATTGTTGGCGTTTGCGGGCATCACGAAGGCGGCGCAGATGCCGTTCAACAGTTGGTTGCTGGGCGCTATGGTCGCGCCGACTCCCACTTCGGCTCTGTTGCATTCTTCGACGATGGTCAAGGCCGGCGTATTTCTCATCGTGAAGTTGTCTCCGCTGCTCGGCGTGAACAATATCCTGGATATAGGGCCGGGATTTATGGTGACCATGGTCGGCGGGATTACATTCCTGTTGGCGTCTTTCGCGGCTGTGTCGCAGAGCAATGCGAAGCGCGTGCTCGCGTATTCCACCATTGCGAATCTGGGATTGATCGTCGCCTGCGCGGGTATCGGAACCGCCGAGGGAGTGTGGGCGGCCGTGATGCTCATCATCTTCCACGCGGCCACGAAGTCCTTGCTCTTCCTGAGCGTCGGCACGGCCGAGCACAATATCGGCAGCAGGGATATCGAGGATATGGACGGTTTGTTCGGCAGGATGCCGAGGCTCGCCGCGTTCATGATCGTCGGCATTTCGGCCATGTTCCTGGCGCCTTTCGGCATGTTGATTTCAAAATGGGCCGCATTGCAATCCTTTGTGGACAGCAGCAACGTATGGGTCATTCTCATACTGTGTTTCGGCTCTGCGGTCACATTGTTTTACTGGGCAAAATGGCTTGGGAAGTTGTCCGCGGTCGTGGCAAACCGGGAGAATATACAGGACAAAGTTCACAGGGAGGAATGGTTTGTATTGGGAGGTCACGTCGCTTTGGTGGTTCTCATATCGTTGACTTTCCCGTTGCTCTCCGACAAGGTGATACTTCCATATCTGGAAACCGCGTTCCAAGGCCTGTCCGGCGTGACGGGCGCGGCTCTTTCGGGCGACAACATGGCGATCATGGTCGTCATGGTCGCGCTCATCTTGGTCTTGCCGCTCCTGTTCTACGGTCGGACGAGCAAGCGCATCGTTCCGATCTACATGGCCGGCGCAGGCAAGGGCGACGATCTCACATTCAGGGGCGCGATGGGTAAGGATGTTCCCGTTTCCCTGCGCAACTGGTATATGGAAGGCATATTCAATGAGAAATTGATGAACCGAATAGGCATCATCGCTACCTGCGTCATATTTTCGCTGACCTTTTCCTATGCGGCGGCGGTGGGCGTCAGGCTCTATGAACTGATTACAGGAGGTGCGATCTGATGGAATTTGATTTTACCGCGACCGCAGCGCTGTCAGCACTCGCCTATCTGGTCATCGGGCCTTTTGTCGGCGGATTGCTCGCAGGCGTCGACCGAAAGATCACCGCGAAGATGCAGGGACGATACGGCCCGCCCATTCTTCAGCCGTTCTACGACGTGCGGAAACTGCTCGAGAAGGAGGCGGTCACCGTCAACAAGGGACAGGATTTTTATGTAATGTCCTGCCTGATTTTCATGATTATTACAGGCGTTTTGTTCTTTGCCGGCGAAAATCTGCTCTTGGTCATCTTCACGTTGACCACGGCGACGATCTTTCTCGTGATCGCCGCGTATTCGTCAAATTCGCCCTACGCGCAGATCGGCGCGGAGCGCGAGCTCCTGCAGATCATGTCATACGAACCGATGGTTCTGCTCATGGCGGTCGGCCTGTATATGGTCAATCACAGCTTTTACGTAAAGGATATCATTCATTCAGAGGCGTTCTCTCTGTTTCCGCTCGGCGGCATCTTCGTCGGCTACCTGTTCATCCTGACTGTTAAATTCAGAAAGTCGCCGTTTGACCTTTCTATGTCCCACCATGCGCATCAGGAATTGGTCAAGGGTGTGACAACGGAGTTTTCGGGCAGGACGCTCGCGGCGTTGGAGGTATCTCATTGGTACGAAAATGTATTTCTGTTAGGATTTCTCTTTCTCTTTTTCGCGAACGGCACATGGTATATGGCCGTCGTCGGAGTCGTCGCCTGCTTGCTCGCGTATTTCGTCGAAATACTCATCGACAACGCTTACGCGAGGATGAAATGGCAGTTTACGTTAAAATCCGCTTGGTTCATGACCATAACGTTCGGCGGCGTGAACCTGATGCTGTTGTACTTTTTCAAGATGTTCGGCATACTGTAGGAGGACGCGAATATCGGGTCGGCGCGTTTGCGCGACACCGGAAATGGAGGCAATATGTCATACGTTACGAAATCGCCGTGGATTATCCACTACGACGGGAGCAGTTGCAACGGTTGCGACATCG
The DNA here is from genome assembly GCA_031254995.1 of Eubacteriales Family XIII. Incertae Sedis bacterium. GTDB lineage: Bacteria > Bacillota > Clostridia > Peptostreptococcales > Anaerovoracaceae > JAISGB01. The sequence continues at coordinate 9,633 of JAIRTJ010000012.1, read as the reverse complement.
AGGTTTTGGCGTGTCTCACGCCGATGTACGATGCGGAACGGTTCGGCATCATAAATACGGGCAATCCCAAACACGCCGATATCTTTCTCGTCACGGGTTCCGTAAACGAGCAGAATATCTCGGTTGTGAAGCAGATATACGAGCAGATGCCGGAGCCTAAGATCGTGGTCGCCGTGGGAATTTGCGCTACGTCGGGCGGGATTTTTCGAGAATGTTACAATGTCAAAGGCGGCGTGGATACGGTCATTCCCGTGGACGTCTACGTCCCCGGTTGCGCCGCGCGGCCCGAGGCCATCATCGACGGCATCGTGAAGGGTCTTGACGTTCTGGCGGAGAAGCACGCCAATATGCCGAAATCCTCCGTATCCGCGAGCGATGCCGCGGAAGAGAAGGTCAAGGATGAGGATATGGCGATAGAGGTTCGCTATTACGGAAAGACCGCGGAAGAATTGGATGAGGATATAGCGGATGAACGCGTTTCGGACGCGCAATCCGTGAAATATTATTCGTCGTCGGATAAGGATGCGGACGATTCGGGCGACAAGAATAACGGAAAGGAGGAAGTTTAAATGGCGGAGAGAAAAGATTTGATACAGGATATTGCGGCCATTGAGGCTTCCAATTTGTTGGAGACGGTCTCCGATGTCAAGGACGACGGCTACCGGCTCGGACAGATTTGCGCGACGAAGACGGCGGACGGCATAGATGTGCTGTACACGTTTGAGAAGGATTCGATATTGAAGAATTTCAGGGTCTCCGTCGAGGATCGGGAGCCGGAGCTTCACAGCATCACGGCCGTGTATTGGCCTGCGTTCATCTATGAAAACGAAATGCGCGATCTGTTCGGGATCGCATTCAGGAATTTGGCGCTGGATTACGGCGGTCGATTCTTCAAGATCGCAAAGGAAACGCCATGGAATCCCAACGCGGTCGCGAAACGCGACGAGGACGCGGCGAAAGCCGAGGACTGCGACGCGGCGGGAGATGCCGCGGACGCGGACGCGGACGAATCGGCGAAAACGCGAAGCGACGAAGAAGGCAAAGGAGGTGAAAACTGATGGGCAAGAGAACGATCATCCCTTTCGGACCTCAGCATCCCGTATTGCCGGAGCCGATTCATCTCGATTTGGTGATCGAGGACGAATCCGTTTTGGAGGCTATCCCATCCATCGGATTCATACATCGCGGACTTGAAAAGCTCGTGGAGAAGAACGAATGGCCGGAGATGGTCTATGTCATCGAAAGGGTATGCGGCATTTGCAGTTTCGGCCACGGTTGGGGTTATTGCAAGTCCGTTGAGGGGAATTTGGGCGCGGAAATACCGCCGAGAGCGGAATATTTGCGAACCGTTTGGCACGAATTGAGCAGGATACACAGTCATCTGCTGTGGCTGGGTCTTCTGGCCGACGGGTTTGGCTTTGAGAGTTTGTTCATGCACAGTTGGCGCATTCGCGAGACGATTTTGAATATATTCGAGGAGACCGCGGGCGGTCGCGTCATCTTCTCCGTCTGCAAGGTCGGCGGCGTGCGAAAGGATATTTCCGACGAGAAGTTGAAGGATATCGTGAAGACATTGGACGGCATTCGCAAGGAGACCGCGGAATTGACAAACGTGTTTCTCGAGGATGTCTCCGTTAGAAGCAGACTCTCGGGTGTCGGCGCGCTCACGAAGCAGGATGCCGAGGATCTGTGCGCGGTGGGTCCTGTGGCGCGCGCCAGCGGCATTTTGCAGGATGTGCGACTTGACGGACACGGAGCTTATCCATATCTGGATTTTTCACCCTGCATCGAAACGGAGGGCGACTGTTACGCCAGATGCAAGGTGCGCATACGCGAGTTGTTCCAATCCATGGATCTCATCGAGGAGGCTGTCTCGAAGATTCCGGCCGGCGATATCGAGATCAAATTGAAGGGGAATCCCTCCGGCGAATTCGTCGCAAGGATGGAACAGCCGAGGGGCGAGGCTTATTATTATTCGAAGGGGAACGGGAGCAAATATTTGGAGCGGATGCGGGTCAGGACGCCTACCAACGCGAATATTCCGGCCTTGGTTAAGACGTTGCAGGGCTGTGATCTCGCGGATGTGCCGATGTTGGTTCTGACCATCGACCCGTGCATCAGTTGCACGGAGAGATAGCTTTCGGAGTCGGCGCAGCGGCGATGTAAAACCGTTTTGGCGCTTCGCGGTCGCCGCCGAGGCCGAACGGTCGCAAACTGGGAGGATGAGCTTAAATGGCAAATTTAAAGATCGGCAAGATGATTATGAGGAGCCTGTTCAAAAAACCGGCGACCTTGATGTATCCCGTGATTCCGAGGGAATACAAAGAGAGAACCAGAGGGCATATCGAGGTCGATATGAACGCGTGCATTCTCTGCGGTATATGCATGAAGAAATGCCCGACGGACGCGATCACGGTGAACAGGGAGGAGCGGACATGGTCGATCCAGCGCATGCGTTGCATACAATGCAGCTGTTGCGAGGAGGTGTGTCCGAAAAAGTGTCTTGTCAATGAAAGTTCGTATACGACGCCCGATATCATCAAGATAGCGGACACCTACGAAAAGCCCGACGAACCGAACGCGGCGGCGGGCGAGACCGGATTGAAATGCGCGGATACATGCGTGTTTTGCGGTATCTGCGTCAAGAAATGCCCGTCGGACGCTCTCACGGTGGATCGCGCCGCGAAGAAGTGGGAAGTGGACAACGACAAATGCACCAAATGCGGATTTTGCGTGGAGTCCTGCCCGAAAAAGAGTCTTTCGATCGAGTAGTGAATTCCCGCAGCGGCGACTTCTGCCGCACGGACGGGAACGAGGTGGGAGATGGAAGAAGGCTATCTATACAGGAAAAATCGTATTTCGGCGATCGTATTGGTCACGTTTTTCGTGATCTTGACCGTTCTTTGCAGCGGTTTGGGTTACTATTGGAACGCATTGCAGGGCTTGCTCGCCGATATTACCTACGAGGGAGATGCCGGCAACGTCGTCGGAACGATTGTCGTACTCGTTCTCGTATTCGTTCCGGTCGTCGTCTTTGCTTTTTTCGGATCTCCGAGGGGATACAATCGCAATATCCGGTTCCTGTTGATCGCTCCGGGGCTGATTTACGCGATTTCGGCGGTATTGGAATTGCGAAAGATCTTTCCCGTCGCGGAAAAGTTCAAGGATGTTTACACCGCGCTCGACAACGCGATCTATGTTCCTTTCGTCATCGCCCATCTTTGCTTGGCTGTATACTATTGTTTAGTCCTCTTCCTGCCCGCGAGCTTCGCAACGAAGGGGTTTGGCATTTTCACGATGATCGTTTCCATAGCTCTTTACACGGCCTGCGGCGTCTACATCGCCTATCTGCAAGCTATGGACGTGTTGAACGGTTCGTTCGGAACGGGGCATTTCATCCTATATCTCGTCTGCTTCGGCTTGGACGCCGCAACTTACTTTCTCATGCTGTCCGTGTTGATGACGTACTGTCTTATGTGTCGGGAGTTGCGGACGCCGCGCGTCGCCGCGCTTGACGGGGACGATGCGCCGCGCGGGAAAGATCGAGGCGATCGGCGATGATCGACGGGGTTGTCGAGGTCTTCGCGCTGTACGGGCTTGCCGCGAAGCGAAAAAAGAGACTGCGACAAGAAAAATGACGACGCCGACTTCGCGACAAAACGCAGCAATCATTACGCAGGAAATCATCTTTCGAGGAACGGTGCAGGGCGTGGGTTTTCGCCCGACCGTCGCGGGTTTGGCGCGCTCGTTCGGCATGTCGGGGCAGGTGCGCAACATGGGCGGATCCGTGCAACTCATCGTCACCGATACTGAGGAGCGGATTGATGCCTTTCTTCTCGCGATCAAGGATAATAAGCCGGCGGCTTCCGATATCGTTCGCGCGGAGATTCGCACGATAGACACAGTGAGTTTTCGAGGTTTTGCCATTGAGAAAAGCGGCCTATCGGAAAACGAGGCCGCCGTCATACCGTCCGACATCGCCGTCTGCGAGGATTGTCTGCGGGAATTTTACGACGAAAGCAACCCTCGGTACAAGCACCCTTTTATCAGTTGCGCCGTCTGCGGGCCGAGATTCACCGTCATGGAGCGTCTGCCCTATGACAGGGACACCACCTCTATGATCGACTTCGATATGTGCGAATTCTGCGCCGAGGAATATGTCGACGCGGACAATCGCCGCTTTCATGCGCAGACGATCTCCTGTCACGATTGCGGACCTATGGCGGAGTGGTTTTCCGTCGACGACGAGGAATCTGCGCAGGGAACCGCGATCGATAAGGCGATCGACGCGTTGCGAGAGGGCGGAGTCATCGCGTTCAAGGGCGTCGGCGGATATTATTTCGCTTGCAGCCCCTTTACAGAGGAAGCGGTGCGCGAGGCGCGCGCAATCAAGATCCGAGAGGAAAAGCCTTTCGCCGTCCTGTTTCGCGATGCGGAGGCTGTTCGCGATTACTGCGTCTTGGGCGCGGAGGAAGAGGCGCAGTTGCGATCGTCAAAGCGTCCCATCGTGCTTTTGGCGCGATCGGATGCGAAGATCGCAAAAGAGGCGCCGTTTGATCCCGGCGTCTGCAACAGCAGTCGATTTATCGGTGCGTTTCTGCCGTCCATGGGTCTGCAATACATACTGTCGGACGCCTTGGGACCGCTGGTGATGACCAGCGCGAATCTGTCGGATTTGCCTATCATCAAAGATGATGAGGAAATGCGCGCGCTCGTGTCGCGCGATCGACGCGTCGCGGGCATGTTGTACAACAGGCGGCGGATCGCGGTGAGCGCGGATGATTCCGTATTGAGGATGACGGACGGAACGCCGCAATTGATTCGTCGCTCGAAGGGCTATGTGCCGACGCCCGTGTTCGTGCGCGGCGCGGAGTCGTTGACGACGGGAGATCGGATCTTCGCGACGGGCGGCCAACTCAAATCGGCGTTTTCCCTGAGCAAGGGGAATTTCGCCTACATGAGTCGGTACATCGGCGACTTGGACAATATCGAGAGCGAACGAGCCTACGAGGACGATGTCGACAGAATGAAGAGATTCTTCGATATCGAGCCGAATTTGATCGTCTGCGACATGCACCCGCTCTATTTTACGACGAAATTCGCGGAGGAATGCGTCGAGAATGCATCGCGCACGCGTTCGGAGACGCAAAATGAGACGGCGCTCTTGAGAGTGCAACACCATCATGCGCATACAGCTTCCGTCATGGCGGAGCACGGACTGTCGGGGCCTGTGATCGGCGTCAGTTTCGACGGCACGGGTTACGGCGAGGACGGCAAGATCTGGGGCGGCGAAGTGCTCGTCTGCGAAGGGGCGGATTTCACGCGCTTCTCGCATCTGCGATACGTCGGCATGGTCGGCGGAGATGCGTCGATGAAGGACGGACGAAAATCCGCGATCAGCCATATGCTTGCATGGAAAGCGCGACAAAATGCGATTTCGCGCGACGAGGAATTCGCGACGGACGGAACGCGCGAATTCGACATAGATCTGTCGGAGATCATCGCCTGCGGAGAAAAAATCGGCGCTTTGACTTCATTTCCGCAGAGGGCGCAGATCGAGGCCGCGATAAGCGCGGGCGTCAATACGGTGGAAAGCTCGAGCATGGGGCGACTGTTCGACGCGGTGGCTTCCATCCTCGGCATTCACGATGTCAACAGATATGAGGGCGAATGCGCCGTGATGCTTGAAAACGCAGCTGCCGCTGCCTTGGAGTGCGGCGAAGGAGAGGCGCGGGGCGCTTGGGGCGAGGCAGGCGCGTTGGCTCTGCGTTTTCACAGAAACGTCGCAGCGGCCGTTTTGGAACAATGCGAAGCCGCGCGCGAAACGCACAGGACGGCGACTGTCGCATTGTCAGGGGGAGTTTTCCAAAACAAGATACTTATGGAAGAAGCGCTTGCGCTCTTGCGCGCGAACGATTTCGAGGTTTATTACAACATAGCTGTTCCTCCGAATGATGGGGGAATCGCTCTGGGGCAGAATTACATCGGCATGCAGCGACTTCTGTCGAAGCGCACGATGCCGGCGCGCCCCGAGGATAGGAGAATTTAAATGTGCGTAGCGTATCCGGGCAAGACTCTTTCCATAGAAGGCAGGATGGCGAAGGTGGATTTCAACGGGAATGTGATCGACGTAAACATCGGTGTCGTTGACGTGAAAGTCGGCGATTACGTCTTGGTTCACGCCGGTTGCGCCATCGAAGCGATGTCAAAGGAGAAGGCGGATTCCATCTTGGAAATATTCGAAGATATGATATAAAGGGGCGGATCCTCTAACGGTATGGACAGGCGAGATCTCGGAAAGAAAATCGAATATTTGAAACGCAGAACGGGCGAACCGCTGAAACTCATGGAGGTATGCGGCACGCATACGGCGGGAATATACAAGAGCGGCATTCGGGACATCCTTTCGCCGACGATTCGTCTCATCTCCGGTCCGGGTTGTCCGGTCTGCGTCACCCCCGCGTCCTACATAGACAAGTGCGCGGAATACGCGCTTGCGCCCGCTCATACGATCATGTGTTTCGGCGACATGCTGAAGGTTCCGGGCAAGGATCGCAGTCTGTCGGAGGTTCGTGCGGAAGGGGGACGCGCGGAGATGATCTATTCCCCGTTCGAGGTGTTGGAGCGCGCGATGTCGGAACCGAAGCGCATGTTCATCGTCGCCGCCGTCGGCTTCGAGACCACCGTACCCGCCTATGCCTTGCTCTTGGAGGAATTGATCGAGCGCAAGATCGAGAATGTAAAACTTTTGACGGCGCTGAAATCCGCTGTTCCCGCCATCGGTCGCATATGCGAGGAGGATGATATCGCGGACGGCTTTCTATGTCCGGGTCACGTCAGCGTCGTCACGGGCAGTGCGGTCTATGAGCCGCTTGCGGCGCGATACGGAAAGCCCTTTGTCGTCGCGGGGTTTGAGGCCGAGCATTTGACAAACGCAATATTTGAACTGGCGCGGTTGTCCGAAATCGCGAGAGATCGACGCAGGGACGGGAATCTGCGCAACGCGGATAAGGCGCACGGCGGACTCGTTCTGAATCTATACGGCGAAGCGGTCAGCGCGCGGGGCAACGTCAGGGCGCAAAGCGCGATGCGAAAATATTTCGAGGCGGATAGCGTCGAATGGCGCGGTCTGGGCGCCTTGGACGCATCGGGGTTCTATCTGCGAGAGGAATACCTCCGATTTGACGCAGGCAGCCGAGATCTCGCTCCGGACGACTCCATGCCCGACGGATGTCGGTGCGCCGATGTCGTCATGGGGCGCGTCAATCCTGTCGACTGTCCGTTGTTCGGCGTTTCATGCGCGCCCGGCGACGCGCGCGGGCCGTGCATGGTTTCCGCCGAGGGCGCGTGCGGCATCGTCTATGAGAATATGTCGGCGCACGGAGAATAGCGCCGCAGTTTTTGCGAAGAAGGGGCGAGACATGAAGGAAAACGCAAAAAAGATTACGCAAGCGCACGGCGCGGGCGGGCGAGATTCCGCGGAGTTGATGCGCGACGTGTTCGGCAAGCATTTTTCCAACAATATACTGGACAAGCTGGAGGATGGAGCTGTTCTGCCGTGGAACGTTGCCGCGCGTCCCGTCGTCAGCACGGATTCCTTTGTCGTGAAGCCCATCGAATTTCGCGGCGGCGACATTGGGAAATTGTCCGTCTGCGGGACGGTGAACGATCTGCTCATGATGGGCGCGATACCGAAATATCTCACCTGCGGATTCGTGTTGGAGGAAGGCTTGGAGATCGCAACCCTGGAGCGCGTAGTCGCGTCGATGGCCGCAACCGCGCGCGCGGCCGGCGTTTTGATCGTCGCGGGGGATACGAAGGTGATTGAAAGCTCTGCAAAGGCGAACGAAGGCGGCGGCGGTTTGCTGATCGGCGCTTCGGGCATCGGCTCGTTGAGGGACGGGGCAACTCCTTCCGCGTCAAATGCTCGCCCCGGCGATGCGGTCGTAGTGAGCGGAAATCTCGGGGATCATCACGCTTGCATACTTTCCGCGCGCATGGGCATCGAGAATGACATCGCGAGCGACTGTGCGATTCTTCGAGAAACGACGGATTCCTTGCTTGATAACGGCATAGATGTGCATGTTATGCGCGACGTAACGCGCGGAGGACTCGGTACCGTGCTGAATGAGATCGCGGCTTTGTCGGACGTTACCGTCGAACTGTCCGAGATCGATATTCCGGTCAATGCGGGAGTTGCGGCCTTTTGCGGAGTCATGGGGTTGGATCCCCTCTATATGGGCAACGAGGGAAAGATGATCGCCATCGTTCCGAAAGAGCAGGCCGCGCGCGCGGTGAACCTGATGCGCGCGACGGATACGGGACGAAACGCTCGCGTCATAGGCGAAATTTTGTTGCCGTCCGAACGGGATCGAAATCTCGTCGCAATGAAGACAAAGGTCGGCGGCACGCGCAGGATAAATGCGTTATTCGGCGAAGGTTTGCCGAGGATCTGTTGAACGGAGGATGCTTTCGATGAACATCATACTCGCTTCCGCCTCGCCGCGACGGTATGAGATATTGAAAAAACACGGCGTCGAGGCCGAGATCGTTCCGTCAGGCGCGGATGAACGCTTGCCGCCTGAGCTGAGGAATCGTCCGGTTCGAGAGATCGTCGTCTATCTGGCGCGTAAGAAGGCGCGCGCCGTATACGAGCGGCTTTGCGCGAATGTCGCATGCAGAGCTTCGTTCATTTTGGCGGCTGACACCGTTGTATACAAGGACGGAATCATAGGTAAGCCCGTCGATGAAGCGGACGCTTTCAGAATTCTCAGTTCCTTGCGCGCATCTTCCCATCTTGTAATTACGGGCGTATCCCTCATCAAAACGGCTGACGGCAAGGAAGAAAACTTCTTTGATGTCACGGAGGTATTCTTCAAGGATTATCCCGATGAAGAAATCTATCGCTATATTAGGGAAGAATCGCCGTACGACAAATCCGGTTCTTATGCGGTGCAGTCTAGTTGGTCCGGGAATGTGGATCGAGTCGAAGGCGATATCGAAAACGTCATGGGTCTGCCATGGTATCGCCTTGCGCCTTTGCTCGGTGAACGGTAGCTCCATCCTGCCTGTGCCTATCGAGGGAATTCCTTTGCGCCGAATATGACTGCGCAGCCAATGCTTGCAGCCGAGGACGGTTGCATGGTTCCAAATATGCCGAAGAAGCCGACAGTTGCATGATCCGGGTTCGTTTCGCATAGGTACGCGCGATTTCGGAACTTGCAACCGTTTACTGTTTTGTCAATTGAGGTTGATGAGGCGCAAAACAAAACTGCGAGAAACAACGATATTTCACATGCGCCTCTCGCAGTTGTTTTTTGAATTTAACGGATCGGATAAGCTATCCGTTCGCGAGGGCGCGGACGGTCTCGATGTCGAGTCCCGATATCCGGGATGCCTCCTCGATGCTCTTCCCTTCCCGCAACGCGTGGGCAGCTTTCATCGTCTGCTCGATGCCGCGTCGCTCGCCGCGCTTTTCTCCGATTTCTATGCCTTCCGTTTTACCCTCAGCTTTTCCGATTTCTATGCCTTCCGTCTTGGCGTAGGCGAGGCTTGCGACTTCGTCTCTTCTGGCTTTCTCCCTGGCTTCCGCGTATGCGCGCATCCTCTCGTCCGCGCTGAGCTCCCGGACGA
>JAIRTJ010000036.1 GCA_031254995.1 Eubacteriales Family XIII. Incertae Sedis bacterium | reverse complement strand
AAGCGCAAATAAAAACACTTAGAAACGAAAAAGCGCAGAAGCGTCTGAGAAGGAGATAAAGCAAAATGGATTATTCCGAAAAATGGGGAAGAGACGTCGACGAGGCGGTAAGGCTCGCGTTGGAGGATTTGGGACTTACGGAAGATCAGGTAATGGTCACGGTCTTGGAAGAGCCTTCAAAGGGTTTTCTCGGTTTGGGATCAAAACTCGCCAAGGTGCGTGTGGAGAAGATTCATGCGGAGAAAGAGGCGGAGTCCAAGGGAAAAGCTTCCGAAAAGGGTGAGGGAAAGAAGGCGAACCGCGATCTGCGAAAGAAGAACAAGCCGCAGACGTCGGGAGGCTCTTCGTCCGGAGGCCGAGGACGCGGCGACGGCGGATCTCGCAGAAACGGCGGAGAGAATCGAGGCGACAGAAGAATCAGAAACGACCGGCGCGACGAAAAACCGGGCGAACGTTTCGCCGAGAAGGATGAGGATTTCGACGATTTCGATCTTTCGGGCAGGCCGTCTCTGAGCGAACGCCCCGAAAATCTCACGGAAACGACGGACAATGAAGCCTCTTTATTCTTGAAGGACATCATCGCAAACATGAATATAGACGTAGTCGTCAAGACCTTTGTCAACGACGAATGCGTTTTCATAGAGGTCTCGGGGACGGACGCGAAGACCGTCATCGGCAAACGGGGGCAGACCTTGGACGCCATCCAATATCTTACGAATTTGGTAGCAAATAAGGAAAAAGAGGAATACAGAAGGGTCATCATCGATGTGGAAGGCTATCGCTCGAGAAGGGAAAAGACCCTTGAACGCCTGGCCGCAAAACTCGCGAAAAAGGTTCAAAAAAGCGGGCGCAGCGTTCGGCTGGAACCGATGAATCCCTATGAAAGAAAGGTGATACACTCGACCTTGCAGACGTTCAACGGCGTAGCGACGAGAAGCGAGGGAGAAGAGCCGTACAGGCGAGTCGTCATCGAAAAGAAATGAGCTCGCGTCCCGATTTTGAAAAGCGCGCGCGGCGGTGGCAGTGATGCGTGAGACAATAGCTGCCGTTTCCACCGCCTACGGCGAAGGCGGCATAGGTATCGTAAGGATAAGCGGCGATCGCGCGGGCGAGATACTCGACAGGTTGTTTCGCAGGGGCGGCGAGTCCGGAAAAAAGAGGAGCGCGCGGCTTTCCGCAGGTCGCAGGCGCGTATTTCAAGACAAGAAGATGTATTACGGTTTCATCGAGGATCCTCTGTCGGGCGAAACGCTCGACGAGGTTCTTGTCGTTTTCATGTGCGCGCCGCACACATACACGGGAGAGGATGTGGCGGAGATACATTGTCACGGCAGCGTCATATCCCTTCGTCGCATATTGGATAAGACTCTCGAATGCGGCGCCGCGCCTGCGGCCGCCGGCGAATTCACGAAACGAGCTTTTTTAAACGGGCGCATCGATCTGGCTCGCGCCGATGCCGTCATCGACCTGATCAAGGCAAAGACGGATCGCGGTTACGACGCCGCGCTAGGTCAACTCGAGGGGCGGCTGTCCGAACGAATCCGCGATCTGAGGGAGCGATTGACGGATATTCTCGCGGAGATGACGGTGTACATGGATTATCCGGAGGAGGATGCTTCTTCGGATGACGACGGAAATGTCCGTTCGTTCGAGGACAGGCTGAACGACATAAGGAAGGATCTGAACGAGCTTATTTCCTCCTCGGAAACGGGCAGAATGATCCGAGACGGAATCAGCGTCGCGATCGTCGGAAAGCCAAACGTCGGCAAATCCTCCTTGCTCAACGCGCTGTTGCGGGAAAACAGGGCCATCGTTTCCGAATTGCCCGGAACGACGAGGGACAGCATAGACGAGTACGCGAGCATAAGGGGCATTCCCGTCAGGCTTACGGATACGGCGGGCCTTCGCGATGCGGAAACAGCCGTCGAGGCTCTCGGCATCGAGCGGACGAAGGAAGCTCTGCGCAAAGCAGATCTCATCTTTCTGACATTTGACGGGAGCGGCGCGCTCGATGGCGAAGATCTCGAGATTTGTTCGCTTTTGGGCGAGCGAGCCAATGAAATTCCCGCGCTCGCCATCGTCAACAAGAGCGATCTGCCGCAGAGAATCGACAGGGATGAGATATTGAGACTATTGCCCGGCGTCTCCGCGATCGTCGTGTCAGCGACGACGGGAGAAGGCGTCGAAAACATTGAAGAGTACATCGAACATGAGGTTTACGGCGGTCGCGTCAAACAGGGAGAAAGCCTCTTGGTGACGAACGCGCGTCACAAGGCTCTGCTCATGCGCGCGGACGCGGGGGCGGAAAGCGCACTCGAGGCGTTGCGTCGCGAGGAGGCGTTCGATTTTGCGGAGACTGATATTCGAGACGCCTACGACGCCTTGGGGGAAATAACGGGACAGACGGTCACGGACGACATTCTCGATCGCGTTTTTTCGAGATTTTGCATCGGAAAATAATCGCGACGAAGAGGAGAACGGAGATTTTCGGTATGCGCGCAGACAGGCAGGCGCGTGAAAGGGTATGACGCATGGCGTTGTATGAGACGGAGAGCTATGATGCGATCGTGGTCGGCGCGGGGCACGCGGGGTGCGAAGCCGGGCTCGCCGCGGCTCGCCTCGGAAAGAGAACGCTTGTTCTTACAATCAGTATGGAGTCCGTCGCGATGATGCCGTGCAATCCCTCCGTCGGGGGTACGGGAAAGGGACAGTTGGTCAAGGAGATCGACGCGCTCGGCGGCGAGATGGGCATCAATATCGACAAGACCTTCATCCAGAGCCGCATGCTGAATACGGCCAAGGGGCCCGCGGTGCATTCCCCGAGAGCGCAAGCCGACAAACAGCGTTACCATGAGGAGATGAAGCACACGCTCGAAAAACAGGAAAACCTTCACCTCAGGCAGGGAGAGGTCGTGGATATCCTGTTTGAGACGGGGGGTTTTCGCGCCGACGGAAAGCGCGTCGCGGGCGTCGTCTTGAAATCGGGAGCTGTTTATCGCGGAAAGACCGTGATCCTCGCCCTAGGCACCTATCTCGACGGGCGGATACACGTCAGCGACGCTTCGTGGCCGAGCGGACCGTCGGGGCTGTCGCCGTCCCTGATTCTGGCTGAAAAATTGAGAGAAAAGGGTTTCGCGTTGCGAAAGTTCAAGACGGGCACGCCCGCGAGGATTTTGGCGCACACCTTGGACTATTCCAAGTTGAAGGAACAGAAGGGCGACGATGAAATCATCCCGTTTTCGTTTATGAACGACGACATCGGAGGAAATAAACGCTCGTGCTGGCTTACGCGAACCAATGAGAAATCTCACGCGATCGTAGCGGAAAACATCGAAAAAACCGCACCCTACGGAGGATATACAACGGGCGTCGGCCCGCGTTATTGCCTGTCTGTCGAGGATAAGGTCAGTCGTTTTCCGGAGAGGAAGAGCCACCAAATATTCTTAGAACCGGAAGGTATTTCAACCGAGGAAGTCTACGTGCAAGGCATGAGCACCAGTCTCCCGGAGGATATACAGGTCGCGTTTTATCGCTCCATCGAGGGTCTGGAACGCGCGGAATTTTCCCGTTACGCATATTCCATCGAGTACGATTGCATCGATCCGCTTTCCTTGCGTTGCAGCTTGGAGCACCGCGAGGTTGAAAACCTGTTCTTTGCGGGACAGATCAACGGCAGCTCAGGTTACGAGGAGGCAGCGGCACAGGGATTGATCGCGGGTATCAACGCGGCTCGCAAGATCGACGGCAAAGCGGCGTTCGTCCCGGATCGGTCGGAGGCGTATATAGGCGTGCTCATAGACGACCTCGTCACGAAGGGGACGGAGGAACCGTATAGAATCATGACCTCCCGCGCGGAGTTTCGTCTGATCCTCAGACAGGACAACGCGGATCTGCGGCTTACGGAAAAGGGCTTTGAGCTCGGGCTTGCCTCTCGCGAACGATACGAGCGATATCTGAAAAACAAGAGGGATACGGAGACCGAAATCGCGAGACTGCGGCAAACCTTCGTCTCGGCGGACGAAGCCGCGCGTTTTCTCGAACACATCGATGACGCGCGAGGAGAATGCGGAAAAATACACGGTAAAATCAGTCTCGCGGACTTGCTGAAAAGGCCGGAGGTAACCTACGAACTCCTTCGCGCGGCGGACAAGGACAGACCGGAAGTCACGCCTTACGCGCGCAGGCAGGCGGAGATACAGATCAAATACGCGGGCTACGCGGACAAGCAGAACAGGCGAATCGAGAGCTTCAAAAAGCTCGAAAACAAGCGAATACCGGACGATATCGATTACAGTTCGCTGAATGGCATACGTCCTGAAGCCGCGCAGAAGCTGAGCGAAGCTCGACCGCAATCCGTGGGACGGGCTTCGAGAATATCCGGCGTTTCGCCTGCGGACATCAACGTGCTGTTGGTGCATTTGGAACGAATGAAAGCCGGGGGAATGCGAAATGAAGGGACTTGAGACGGGCAGGCTCGTGAGCGGACTCGTCGCGCTCGGCATACCGAACGCGGAAGAGACGGCGTTCTCAATGAGGACATTCATGCGACTTGTGCTGGAGCGAAACGAAGTCATCAATCTCACGACCGTTACGGACGAAGACGAGTTCATCGACAAGCACCTGTTGGATTCCGTCAGATGTTACGGCTGGTCGGAAATCGAGGCGGCCGAATACGTCGTCGATGTCGGAACCGGCGCGGGCTTCCCCGGCGTCCCTCTGGCCTTGATCTATCCGCGCAAGAACTTTTTGCTCTTGGATTCCCTCGGAAAGAGAACGGCATTTTTGGAAGATGCCGTCGCCGCGCTGAATCTCGAAAACGTCTCCGTCCTGCACAGTCGCGCGGAAGACGCGGGACGAGACGCGAAGCTCCGCGAGCGTTTCGATCTCTGCGTGAGCAGAGCTGTGGATAAGCTGTCCGTTCTCTCGGAATACTGCTTTCCCTTCCTCAAGTCCGGCGGATTTCTCTATGCGTATAAAACATTGAAAGCGGCGGGAGAGATCGATGACAGTCGCTTGGCGCGGCAATTGCTCGGCGGCGCGCCGGATGCGGAAATCAGGGATGCCGCGCTTGCACCCGTCGAAAACTCGGGGTGCGCAAGCGCGCGGCGAAACGCCGGTCACAGTATCATCGTCCTGAAAAAAGCAGGCCCAACGCCCTCGACATATCCGAGAAAAGCCGGAACGCCTAAGAAAGTCCCGCTTTAAACCCGCTCGCGCCCCGCGCTTCCGCCGGTTCGTCAGAGGCAACGGACTTGAGTCGATTTCGCCTTGCCGATGTTTCCGCGCGGGGGGATTGAAGAAGGCGCTCGCAAGCGACATTCTAAAATACAACAATATTGTAAATAATTGAAACGGCAGGCGACGCGGCATCCGAAAGAAAATCTCGGATAAGCGGCAAAGATCGTGAGCCCGGTTATCTGAAATATCCGGTTTGCCGCGCAAATGCAGGCGCGGGCGCATTTCCCGCCGGAAAGCGACGGCGAAAATGTTTCACGTGAAACATTTTCGCGCGGGTGTGGATTTTTCGAGCTCAAAATAGTATAATGATAGACATCGCGAGAAAATAATTTCTTCGGATTTGCCGAGGACAGAATAAAGGGGGAAGGAAATTGACAGATGTTTTGAGAGGAGAACACTGTGGGAAAAACAATTGCGATATTTAACCAAAAGGGCGGCGTGGGGAAGACGACGACAAATATCAATTTGGCGGCGTGTCTTGCGCTGCGAGGCAAGAGCGTATTGATTTTGGACATCGATCCGCAGGGGAATACGACGAGCGGAATGGGCATATCGAAAAAGGGACTCGAATACACGATGTACGAGGTTCTCATCGACGAAACCCTCGACCCGAACCTCGCGATCTTGGATACTTCGATCAAGAAGCTCAAGATACTGCCTGCCAGCGTTCAATTGGCGGGCGCGGAAATAGAATTGGTTCAGCTTGAGGGGAGAGAGCACCGCCTGAAAAAGGCCGTGGAAAAAATCAAGGATAACTACGAATACATCTTTATAGACTGCCCGCCGTCTCTTGGACTTTTGACCATCAACTCGCTGACGGCGGTGGAAAGCGTGCTCATACCGATTCAGTGCGAATTTTACGCGTTGGAAGGCGTCAGCCAATTGATGAGCACCATCGACCTGGTAAAGCAAAACCTGAATCCGGAACTGGAGATACAGGGCGTCATCCTCAGCATGTTCGACGGCAGGACGAATCTTTCGATTCAGGTCGTCGAAGAGGTGAAAAAATATTTCAAAGACAAGGTTTACACGACTGTTATTCCGCGAAATGTGCGACTTGCCGAAGCTCCGAGCTACGGTATGCCGATCATGGAATACGATCCGAAATCCAAAGGGGCGGAGGCGTATATGGATTTCGCGGCGGAATTCTTGGAATCGGAAGGAGACCGATGATGGCGGCGCAGAAAAAAAGGGGATTGGGCAAGGGCTTGGATGCGTTGTTCGGCGAAATGAACGCGACCGTTTCCGCGAGGGCGGGAGAATCGGATGAGGGTCATTCCTCCGGCAATATCGTGTATGTGGATATCGACGAGGTGAAGCCGAACGCGATGCAGCCTCGAAAAAAATTCGACGAGGGAACATTGACGAATCTGGCGGAGTCCATTGAAACTTACGGCGTCATTCAACCTGTCATGTTGCGAAAAAACGGCAGGGGATATGAGTTGGTCGCGGGAGAACGGCGATGGAGAGCGGCAAGAAAGGCCGGCCTGAAAGAGGTTCCCGCGATCATTCGCGATCTGAGCGAGGAGGAGAACGCCCTCTTCGCGATCATCGAAAACATGCAGCGCGAGGATCTGAATCCGATGGAGGAAGCGTCGGCGTTCAAGAACATCATGGATGTTTACGGCCTGACGCAGGAGGCCGTATCGAAAAACGTGGGGAAGAGCAGATCGTACATCGCCAACACGCTCAGGTTGCTGAAGATGCCGCAGGACATCAGGGATATGCTCGTTCGCGAGGAACTTACCCTCGGACATGCAAACGCCATAGGGGGCATTCGGGACAAAAAGAAGATGATCGCCGTCGCCAAGCGAATTGTACGCGAGGAATTGTCCGTCCGCGAGGCAGAGACCCTGGCCGCGCAGGAATCAGGGCGAGCCGTCTCCGCGAGGATACCGAAAGCGAAACCGCGACAGAAAAACGCGGAAATTCGAAATATTGAAGAAGAATTAACAACCCTGCTCGGAACGAAGGTCACGATCGGAAACAGCGGGAAAAGCACCGTGATCGAAATACACTGTTACAGCAGGGAGGAATTGGAGGGGATCATCGAGGAATTGCGAATGTTGGAAAATTAGCTAAAATTTTCAATATCGATCGACGCAGAATTCGCACTCTCCTCGAAATACACAATCATGAACGAACCGTATGCAAAAAACGAATATGCGGTGCGCTCGCCGGAAGCGCGCGAGACGGACAAGGAAAAGAAATACGGGAGCATATTTTATCGCATGATCGAAGGGTTGGGAAGCCCGACCGTCATACTCGACGCAAAACAAAAAATCGTATATGCGAATAATGCCGCCGAGGAGCTTTTCGGCGATCTTGTGGGGAGATCGTCAAACTTTTTTTTCGAGGAGAAGACGGTGCGCGAACTCTCGGAATTGATTCGGGAGGACTGTTCGGGACATCTGCGGACGACGCTCGCGGACGTGACGTACGACGCTCTTTTTTCCGCGATTTCCGATGAGGAAAACAGGAGATATCTGACCGTCGTTTTGGAGGATGTTTCCGAAAAAGCGTATCGCGAAAATCGTTTGCGAGAAAATATGCAACGGCTGAAAAACGAGAAGGAGATCGCAAAAAATATTCAAAACAGTATATTGCCGATAGACGATAAATATTGGAATTTACTGCATGTAAGCTCAATATACCTGCCTGCCGACGATTTGGGCGGAGACGTTTTCGATCTCATAAAATTGGAAGAGGACAAGATACTCTTCTATGTCGCCGACGTGTCCGGTCACGGTATACAGGCTTCGTTGCTGACCATGTTTGTGAGAGAAAACGTGCGCGCGAAGAAGGACATCGCGGAGGAAGGTTTGGACGTCTTCATCCGCGAGCTGCTGAAGGACTTCATCGATTTGGACATCGACGCGACGATCTACATCAGCATCTTGCTGTGCGTATACGATCGGGCGCGCGAGGAATTGTCGATCATAAACGCCGGGCACAATTGCTTTCCGCTCGTGATCAGACAGGGCGGCCGAGTCGAGGAAATTCCCGTCAGGGGCATGCCTCTCAGCCGAATCAGCGACGCGGCGATGTATGAGGAGGAAATCATCGGAATGCGACCGGGCGACCGCCTGATTCTCTATACGGACGGCGTCATCGAGGAATACAGCAGGATGGAAAAGAAAATTTTCGGTTCCGACGGCGTAAGGCGCGTCGCGGAAAAGTTCTTCGATTACGAGGGAAAAGCCCTGGCGAAAAAGATCGTCTCCGAGGCGGAGACCTACATGATGACGAAAGCGAAGGACGACAGAACCGTCATCATAGCGGACATGCTGTGACCGCTCGTTTCGAGGGAAACGCGCCCTGTCGCGCCCCGGATCATTCTGCGGCGCGGATCTCCGCGATGCCTTCGTTGGCCAAGGCGTCGGCTCTGTTGTTCATGCGGATCGCATAGAGAAAGTCCTCGCAGGAAAATGCGCCGAGCGCGCGAACAGCGGCCTCGTTGTTCGCGAGAAATTTATCGTACAGGGATTGAAGTTTTTCGCGCTTTTCGTCGGGGTTGACGTGCCCCTTTATGTGATAAAAGCGAAACTCGTGCTTGGGCAGAAACGAGATCAGACGCTCCCACAGGTCGCGGTTTTCGACGGGCGATTTCGCGGACGTTCGCCATCCGTTGCGACCCCATTTGACATACCACTTGTCGCGCAGGCATTGCGTGAGATAGCTGCTGTCGCTGAAGACGTTCACGAGTTGACCGTCTCTGTTCAACGCGGCAAGAGCCGCGATGAGCGCATACATCTCCATGCGGTTGTTCGTGGTGTTTCTCTCTCCGCCGCGCAGCTCCTTCGTATGCCTTCCGTATTTTAGAATCGCGCCCCAACCTCCGACGTTTTCGTCGTGCTGATTTCCGGAGCAAGCGCCGTCCGTATAGATGTTGACGGGTGTTTTCGCATTTGTCATACGTCTATTATGCCGCATCGGAGGCGGGAATACAAGAATGCCGAAGTACGAACTCGATCTCCGTCCTCGCAAAATCCCGCATGGCGAAAATTCGAGGAATACTGTATAATGGGAACGGAGGTTTTCATGACATTCGGTTTCTGTTCATTTTCCAGCGGAAGCAGCGGGAATTGCTATCTCGCAAAGACGGAACGCACGGCGATCCTGATCGACGGAGGCATCGGCGCGGCGCGGATCTTGTCCGGTTTGGATCGGACGCGGACCGCGCACGATGACGTGAAGGCGATCCTTCTGACGCACGAGCATTCCGACCATGTCTGCGGCGTCGCTTCCGCGATGAACCGCCTGCCCGGGACGAAGATCTGCGCGAACGAGGACACGTTTGCGCAATTGCGCGCAAACATCCCCGAAGAGAGAAAGATCTCGTTCGAAACGGGGGACGGATTTCGCGTAGGAGATATCGAGATCAAGACGTTCGCGCTGAGCCACGATGCCGCGGATCCCTCGGGATACAGCTTGCGGCACGAAGGAAAGACGATCGCCGTCGTGACGGACACGGGCGTTTTTACGAAGGAGATACTCAGCGAGACCGTTGATGCCGACATCCTCGTGTTGGAGGCGAATCACGACGAGGAAATGCTCAGGCAAGGAAGATACCCTCCGTTTTTGAAGCAGCGGATTGCGGGAATGTACGGGCATCTGTCCAACGCGGCGGCGGGCAAGGCGATCTTGGAGATCATGGCGACGGAGCGAAAAGCCAGGTGCATCCTGCTCGCGCACCTGAGCCGAGACAACAACAGACCGCAGTTGGCAGAGAGCGCCGTAGCAAATATTTTGGCAGAAATGGATTATTATTCAGGACGAGATCTGTACTTGAAAGCGCTTCTGCGCGATCGTTTGAGCATGTTGTTTGAGATGTGATATGAATATAGACATCGTCTGCGTGGGAAACCTGAAGGAAAAATATTGGCGCGACGCCGAGGCCGAATACCTTAAAAGACTTTCCGCCTACGGGAAAATGAATATCATTCAAATCAAGGAAACGCTGTTGCCCGCAAACGCGAGTCCCGCAAACGAGAGGGAGGTCGTTGCTTCCGAGAGCAAGGCGCTCGCGGACATCGCGGATAAACGAGGTTTCGTCGTCGCGTTGGCCGGCGAGGGCAAGCCGTTTTCCTCGGAAGCGTTTGCGGCAAAGCTTCGCACCCTCGCGGTAAACGGCGTGAGCCGCGCAGTCTTTCTCATCGGAGGATCGCTCGGCTTGTCGAAGGAAGTCATTGCCCGATGCGACTTGACGCTCTCCTTGTCGCAGATGACATTCCCGCATCAAATGGCGAGGATCATCCTGCTCGAGCAGCTGTACAGAAGTTTCAAGATATCGAATAACGAAACCTACCACAAATAGCGAAATCGGAATTTCGCAGGCATAATCACGGCAGATTTCGATGAAGCGAGGCGATATCGGACGCTTCGGGGTCGAAGGTGCGCAACTGCTGAATGTGACGCCCGATCATTCCGATGTTCGCGTAATAATAGACGGAGGCTCCTTCGGGTCTCGCCTCGACGAGACCCCCGATGATCAGTTTGTTCATGTGTTGCGAAATCGTCGCCTGCGCGAAAGGAAACGCGGCTACGACATCCTTGTTTCGAACGGGCTTTCGCTCGCTGTTGCATGCGAGAATGTAGCGAAATATCTTCACGCGAACGGGATGAGCCAAGGCGTCCGCCGTCTTTGCAAGCTGTTCGATCTCTCCGCTGTTCGATGCGGAAACATTTTTTCTGATGCGCATGAGGGTTTCCCGTTTCTCTATTGATCGTTATTCGCCGATAAACGCTTGAAGGTCGCTTCGCGCCGTTGCGTTCGCGCGAATGCGGCATCGCTCGTCACGTTCGCTCCGGGTCGTTTGCCTCGCAACCGCGGTCTCGTATCTCTACGATCATTATACAGCGAACGCCTTCGCGTTACAATCTTTTCGCCGCGGAATGCTAGGTGCATCGGCCGGCGGCGAACCGAAAATTCCGGCCGCTCCGGGACGCGGGTTTGTTCGCGCAATCGCAAAAAAAAGAGATATATTGTGGAAAACCATAAAATATGCTAAAATACCCCTATAATTGCGCGAAGGAATCCGATGATTCCGAGGCAATAGATGTCGCGGGATATCGGTTGATCGGGCAAAGGGTGTTGTATGGCAAGACAAAACGCGAAAAGACAATCGGTCGTCAGACCGGACACGGGCGCGCAGTCCCGCGTTATTGACATAGAAGAGGCGCAACGTCTCCGGCGAAAGAGACGAGCGGAAACGACGAAGAGGAAGAGGACGGAAGTTTTGACACTTCCTTCCGACAATTCCGAACGGAAAAGTCGCAGCTCCGGGCGAAGGGTCGTTTACCTGCTTGTCGTGATCGTCATGCTGACTCTGTCGGCGATTTCGGGCGTTCGGATCTTGGATTTGAAGGCGGAAGAGTCGAAAGCGGAGCGCGCGTTGGCGATCAAGACGGAAGAGAAAGCTCGACTGGAAAAAGAGCTGGCCATGTTGAACGATCCGGAATACGTCGAAGCGCAGGCGAGAGCGCAACTTCGGATGATCAAAAAAGACGAGGTTCTTTATGTGATTGATGATCCGGCGGAGGACAAGGACGCGTAATGCGACAGCGTCGCGAGCGCGCAATCGTCGACACGCCGCGAGGCCCCTCCGATGCTTGAGAGCGGGAAGGGTTCCGTGGCGCGGGAACTCTTGGATCGGTACGCGTTCCGTCTGTCGAAAAGTCTCGGACAAAATCTGTTGATCGATCGAAACATCGCGAGGAAAATCGCGGATTTTGCCCGGTTGAGCGATGATGATACGGTCGT
>JAIRTJ010000196.1 GCA_031254995.1 Eubacteriales Family XIII. Incertae Sedis bacterium | reverse complement strand
TACACTGTTGACATAGCCCGTCGGCAGTGTATAATTTAGGGTAGATGTTAGCACTCACCATGCTCGAGTGCTAACAAGAGGAATGAAAACACATCCGCTTGCGAGAGGAACTGTCCGATCTGCGTCACAAAGGGAGGTTTTGGCCGAAATATTCGGCGGTCGCGGCGAGATTTTTGATAACGCAAGAAAGAATGCAATGAAAATGGAACTGACAGAACGGAAATTGAAGATATTGCAGGCGATCGTCTCCGATTTCATTATGACCGCAGAGCCGGTGGGATCGCGAACCCTGTCTCGAAAGTACGAGATGGGAATCAGCCCCGCGACCATTCGGAACGAGATGGCCGACTTGGAGGAGATGGGTCTCCTCACGCATCCGCACACGTCTGCGGGACGAGTGCCGTCTGATAAGGCATACAGGCTCTACGTGAATCGGCTCATGGATCGATACGAATTGAGCGAGACGGCAAAAAAGAAGATACGATCCGAGTTGCGCGCGAATATCGCCGAACTCGAGAGGACCGTGAGACACGCTTCGGAATTGCTCTCGGAACTGACGAACTTGACCTCGTTCGCGACCTTGCAGGACATGTACAAGGTTCGGCTATTTTTGGAAGGCATGACGCGCATATTCGCGCATCCGGAGTTCAACAACGTGGAGCGCGCCAAGCATTTTCTGGAAATGGTGGATAAGCGAGATGATCTCACGGACACCATCGTGAGCCGGGAGGACGGGATCGCGATCACGATCGGCGACGAAAACAGCAGCGATATCATGCCCGACAGCAGCATCATCACGGCGACCTACCATGTTGACGGGAAATTCGTCGGGAAATTGGGCGTAATCGGCCCCACGAGAATGCGATACAGCGAGATCACTTCCGTCATCGATTACATGACGAAGAACTTGGACAGGACGTTTAAACTGCAAGAAGGAGACGAGGAATGAGCGATCAACGCGACGAGACAGAACGAGCGGCGGAGGATGCCGCGAAACGAAAGACGGTCGACGGCAAGGGGGCTTCCCCTAAGGGTCGCGCGGCGGACGAAACGGCGAAGCGAAGGAAGAGCGCATCCGCCGGATCCGGGGATGACGGGAAGGACGCGCAGGAAGCCGAGGGTTCGGAGACCGCAGAAGCGGAAAAGCCTTCGGCAAGCGAACCGGAGGCGGAGGAAGGTTCGGATCTGCGGTATATGCGACTCGCCGCAGATTTCCAAAATTATAAAAAACGAACAGAAAAGGAAAAATCAGATATATACGTCTATGCGAACGCGAAATTTGCGGGGGATCTCCTCGAGGTTTTGGACAATTTCGAGCGAGCGGTCGCGCAAGACGCCGCAGAGGGCGCGGACGCAAAATTTCTGGAGGGCATGGACATGATTCGCGCGCAGCTGATCAACGTCTTGAAAAAGAACGATGTCGAGGAAATCGCGGCTGCGGGCGAGGTGTTCGATCCGAACGTTCATCACGCGGTCGTCATGGAGGCCTCGGATGCGTACGAGAGCGGTCGCGTATCGGACGTCCTGCAAAAGGGATACAAGCTCAAGGATCGCGTGATCAGACCCGCGATGGTCAAGGTTGCGGAGTGAATGAGGTTCGTCCGCGCGGCGACCTCGAGGATCATCCGGGGGATCGCGCGCAAACAACGATATAAACGGCGCAATCCGTTTGTAAATAAAAAAACAAGCACAGGATTTCTTCCGGGCGACGCGAACGATCGTGCGTAAGGAAGCCGGGCTGAAAAGGAGGATTTAAAAGATGGGAAAAGTGATAGGAATCGATTTGGGAACGACAAATTCTTGCGTAGCGGTGTTGGAGGGCGGCGAACCGGTCGTCATCCCAAACGCGGAGGGCAACAGAACGACGCCGTCCGTCGTGGGTTTCGCGAAAAACGGCGAACGACTTGTGGGTGAGACGGCCAAAAGACAGGCCATCACAAACCCCGACAGGACGATCTCGTCGATAAAGCGAGAAATGGGCACCGACTACAAGATCGAAATAGACGGGAAGAAATACACGCCGCAGGACATATCGGCGATGATTCTCGCGAAGCTCAAAACGGACGCGGAGGCTTATCTCGGCGAAACGGTCACGGAAGCGGTCATCACCGTGCCTGCGTATTTCGCGGACAGTCAAAAGCAGGCGACGAAGGACGCGGGACAGATCGCGGGACTCGACGTGAAGCGCATCATCAACGAGCCCACGGCGGCGTCGCTCGCATACGGACTCGACAAGGAGAAGGAACACCACAAGATACTCGTCTACGATCTGGGCGGCGGTACCTTCGATGTATCCGTCCTGGAACTGGGCGACGGCGTATTTGAAGTCCTGGCCACGAACGGCAACAATCGTTTGGGCGGCGACGATTTCGACGAGGCTCTCATGAATTTCATCGCGGACAGCTTCGCGAAGGAAAACGGCATCGACCTGCGCAAGGACAACATGGCGCTCCAAAGGCTCAAGGAAGCTGCGGAAAAGGCGAAAAAGGAATTGTCCGGGCAGCAGACGACGAACATCAACCTGCCGTTCATCACGGTCAGTCAGGCCGGCCCTCTGCATCTGAACATGGACGTCACGCGTGCGAAATTCGATCAACTCACCGCGCATCTGGTGGAAAAGACCATCGAGCCCATGAAGAAGGCCATGTCCGACGCGAGCATCGCGAACAGCGACATCAGCAAGGTCATACTCGTCGGCGGTTCCACGAGGATTCCCGCCGTGCAGGAGGCGGTCAAAAAGATCACAGGCAAGGATCCGTTCAAGGGGATCAATCCCGATGAATGCGTGGCGCTCGGCGCGGCGATTCAAGCGGGCGTCCTCACGGGCGAGGTGCATGACGTGCTGCTGCTCGACGTGACGCCGCTGTCCCTGTCCATCGAGACCCTCGGCGGCGTGGCGACGAAGCTCATCGAGCGCAACACGACCATTCCGACGAAGAAGAGCCAGATATTCTCGACGGCGGCGGACAACCAGACGGCCGTGGATATCCATGTCATGCAGGGCGAACGCGAGTTTGCGAACGGCAACATAACGCTTGGCAGATTTCAGTTGACCGGCATTCCTCCCGCGCCCAGAGGCGTCCCGCAGATCGAAGTCACCTTCGACATCGACGCCAACGGTATCGTGAACGTCAGCGCGAAGGACATGGGCACGGGCAAGGAGCAGAGCATCACGATCACGTCGTCAAACAAGCTGTCCGAGGACGAGATCAACGCGAAGGTCAAGGAAGCCGAACAATTCGCGGAGGAAGATCGCAAGAAGAAAGAGGAAATCGATCTCCGAAACCAAGCCGAACACCTCATATACGAGACGGACAAAGCCCTGAAGGAGTTGGACGACAAGCTTTCCGACGAGGAGAAGAGCAAAATCGCATCGGCCAAGGACGAGTTGCAAACCGCGTTGAACGGAACGGATGTCGATGCCATTAAATCGAAGACGGAGACTCTGACGAGCGAGTTCCACAGCATCAGCGCGAAGATGTATCAAAACGCGCAGGGAGCGGATCAGGGGCAGACGCCGGGCGCGGACGGATTCGGTACAGGCGCCGCGAGCGCAAACTCGGGGGCCGACGCTTCCGGAGCTTCGACCGTCGGCGACGAAAACGTCGTGGACGCGGATTTTGAGGTCGTGGACGACGACGCGGACAAGAGCGAGTAATCTCTCGCGGACGGGACGCGGACGCAAGAAAGGCGCAAACGGAAGAGGAATGACGATTCATGGCTGACAAACGAGATTATTACGAAGCGTTGGGAATAAAAAAGGGCGCGACGGAGGATGAGATCAAAAAGGCTTTTCGCAAGAAGGCCATGGAGTTTCATCCGGACAAGAACCCGGGAGACAAGGCGGCGGAGGAAAAATTCAAAGAAGTCAACGAAGCATACAGCATCCTGTCGGATGCCAAGAAAAAAGACCTCTATGATAAATTCGGACATGCGGGCGTCGATCCGAACGCAGGATTCGGCGCCGGCGGTTCCGGTTTCGGAGGTTCCGGTTTCGCTTCAGCGGACTTCGGGGATATCTTCGGCGACATCTTCGGCGGCATCTTCGGCGGCGGAGCCTCGCGACGAAACGCCCCGCGAAAGGGGCAGGATCTCCAGAAATCCATCCGCATTTCCTTTGAGGAAGCGGCGTTCGGCGCAAAAAAGAATGTACTGCTAAAGAAGAATACGGAATGTCCGTCCTGCCGCGGCAGCGGCGCGGAAAACGGTACGGCGAAGAAGGTCTGCCCGCAATGCAACGGCAGCGGGCAGGTGCAGACTCAACAAAATACGCCCTTCGGCTCCTTTACGAATGTCGGAACCTGCCCCATGTGTCACGGTACGGGCGAAGTCATCGAAAAACCCTGCAAGCAATGCGCGGGTACGGGGCGCATACGCAAGGACGTGACCATATCCGTCGACATCCCCGCAGGCGTGGACAACGATTCCATCATATCCCTGCGCGGGCAAGGCGAGCCGGGCATCAACGGCGGGCCTCCCGGCGATCTCTACGTCATCATCGGGGTGGAGCCTCACAAGCTCTTTACGCGTTCGGGCAACGATCTGCGACTGGAAATACCGATCACCTTCGATCAGGCGGCGCTCGGCGCATCCATCGTCGTGCCCGCGCTGAAGGAAAAGGTCAGCTACAAGGTGCCGCCGGGTACGCAGCCCGGCGCCGTATTCCGATTGAAAGGAAAGGGCGTAAAGGCGCTCAGGAGCAACAAGATGGGCGACCTCTACGTCAAGGTCAACTTGGAGGTTCCCACGAAGTTGAACGCGGATCAGAAGAAGGCCGTCAAGGACTTGGCAGGCAAGATCGGCAAGGATTCATACGCGAAGCAGAGCAAGTTCGCCGAGACCGTGAAGAAGATGTTTGGGTGAATTCCGCGTTTCCTCGCGGCAAACTAAATCGAACCGAGCGCAAATTATTGAATCGATCGGAGAGGGTCTGTCTCAAAAGACTTGAAAAGTCAAGAAGGGACAGCCTTTTTTTATGTCCGAATCGCGTATCCGCTCTTTTACTCTCATTGAAACACATGCACTATAAGTAAGCAAAATCCAAAGAATACATGTATTGACATGATCATCAAAAAGGAATATAATTACTTTTATTAAACTATATCCCATGATGTTGCGTCGACCGAGGCCGCGAAGGACAGGGCGCTATAGAAAGACGATGCCCGGATACGGTTCGAAAGACCTGCGGCGGCGCAACGGAAAAAAGGAGCGATTGGTATGCATCGGAGAGCGTTTTTCGAAGAGAGCAGGAGGCGCGGCGTCTCGTTTGCTGCGACCTTGGCGTGCGTACTCCTGTTTTCCGGCATTTGCGCGTATTTCGCCGATTCGTCTTACGCGACGCATAGGATGACTCTGACGGAGCAGGCATCCGAAAAAGGATTTGCGTACGAGATCAAGACAGGCGATTGCGGATACGGCGCGTACATCACGAGTTACACCGGAGGAAGAATCGTTGCCGTTCCCTCGACGCTCGGGGGAAAACCGGTAGTCAGCATCGACCTGTGCGACTTGGATATTTACTCGCTGAATGTGACAGCCTGCAGGGATTTGATCGCCCTGTCCTGCGAGTATAACGATATCGCGTCCTTGGATGTGAGCAAAAATACGCACTTGCAAAAATTGGATTGCAGGGGGAACGATCTGACGAGCTTGAATACGAGCAAAAACCTCGAATTGATCGATTTGGAATGCTCGGAAAACGCTTTAAAATCGCTGATCGTGGGCAAGAATCCCTGTCTGACCGCTCTGTCCTGCTCCTACAACTTGCTCACCGCTTTGGACGTGAGCGGAGCGACCGCGTTGACCGTCCTCTCCTGCGAGATAAACTATATCAAGACGCTGAACGTGAGCGGTTGCGCGGATCTTGCGGGGCTTTATTGTTTCGACAACGCGATAGGTTCCTTGGATTTGAGCGGAAATCCGAAATTGATCCTATTGGAGTGCTGGCTCAACGACCTCACGGCCTTGAATGTGAGCAAAAACACCGGCCTGACAAAATTGTCATGCGAGAACAATGATCTCAAATCCTTATATTTAAGCAAGAATATAGCGCTTAAGGAATTGTATTGCGGAGGCAACAATCTGAAGTCCTTGGATGTGAGCAAAAACGCGGATCTGACGAAATTGTCATGCAGCGGGGCAGGTTTAAGCTCGTTGGATGTCCGCGGCAATCCCAAATTGCTGTTGTTGCATTGCACGCAAAACAATCTGACCGCCTTGGATCTGAGAAAGAACGGAGCTTTGAAGGAAGCGATGTGCGGAAAAAACAGATTGACAGCTCTGGATGTGAGCAAAAACATCAATTTGACCTATTTGGATTGCTCGGACAACAGGCTCTCCGCGTTGAACGTAGGCGCAAATGCGGCGTTGAAAAGACTGTATTGCGTTCGCAACGGTATTCCCGATTCCCCAAACAGGCAGTCTCTCGTCGCGAGATTCGGAGTGAGCGGCGTGTTGCCGCAAAATATCACCGTGACCTTCAACAGCAACGGCGGCAACGCGATTGCAAGCAAGATCATCGCGGAAAACTCAGTTGTCGGCGCCCTGCAAACTCCGATCAAGACAGGTCATTCATTCTTGGGTTGGTATACGGCGACTTCCGGCGGCGCGAAGATCTCGGCGACGACCAAGGTTGCGAAGGCCGTCACGTATTACGCAAGGTGGGCCGCGACGAAAGCGACGATTACGCGCGACAAGCCCTATTACGCGAGTCGGTCGAAGAGGTGAAATGAACCGTGAAATCAGCGGCGGACGCGGAGCGCG
>JAIRTJ010000159.1 GCA_031254995.1 Eubacteriales Family XIII. Incertae Sedis bacterium | reverse complement strand
ATGGCGGTGGTCGCCGAGCGTCGCAAGGAAATCGGTCTGAGGAAGGCGTTGGGCGCTTCGGACAGAAGCATCGTCGCGGAGTTCTTGGGCGAGGGTCTTTTTTTGGGTTGTTTGGGCGGCGCATTGGGCGTGATTCTCGGATTCGGTTTCGCGCAGATCATCGGCATCAACGTGTTCAGTCGTTCCGTCCATTTCCAGGCGGCGTTGGCGCCGGCGACCCTAGTCGTATCCGTCCTCATTACGGGTCTGGCATGTTTGATCCCGGTCAGACGGGCGACTGACGTCGATCCGGCCATCGTATTGCGCGGCGAATAAGGGCGCGGACACAGGAAAATCACAGGAGGGCACATCGAGTCATGAGTCTGTTGGAAGCAAAGGGAATATCCAAAATTTACGGCAACGTCAACGCATTGAAACATGTCGATCTGTTCGTCGAGCAGGGCGAATGGATTGCGATCATGGGACCGTCCGGATCCGGGAAAACGACGATGATGAACATCATCGGGTGCATGGACAAACCCACCGAGGGGCGCGTCGTCCTCGACGGCGTCGATATTTCGGCGGAAAGCGCGCGCAATCTGACAACGATTCGCCGCGATAAGATCGGTCTGATCTTTCAGCAGTTTCATTTGATCAACTATCTGACGGCTTTGGAGAACATCATGGTCGCTCAGTATTATCACAGCATGCCGGATGAAAAGGAAGCCTTGCAGGCCTTGGATCGGGTGGGGCTTTTGGCTCGCGCAAAGCATTTGCCCGCCCAACTCTCCGGAGGGGAGCAGCAAAGAGTCTGCATCGCGCGCGCCTTGATCAACTATCCCATGCTCGTGCTCGCCGATGAGCCGACGGGAAATTTGGATGAGGTCAATGAGGGAATCGTGTTGGATATATTCAGGCAACTGCACGACGAGGGGATCACCATCATCGTCGTTACGCACGATCCGGAGGTCGCGCAGCAGACGCAGCGAACCGTCGTATTGGAGCATGGCCGCGTGGCGCGCATCGTCGCGAATGACCGCGCGGAATGAGGATATTGTTTACAAATCCGGAAGGAGTCGGAAGATGGGCGAAAGCAAGAGGATGATCGCGGCGGTCGCGTTGTTCGTCGCGGCTTTGTTGACATTTGCAGGGTGCGGGGAACCCGACGCGTCGAATTTGGCGGACGGCGTGTATACGGGCGTCAGCGGCGAAGACGACAAGGGCGCGTACGGAGAGGCGACTGTCACCGTTGAAGACGGCGAAATCACGGCCTGCGAGTTTGTAACTTGGCAGAAGGACGGCAGCATCAAGGATGAGGAATACGGAAAGGTGAACGGAGAGATTTCCAACCGGGAATTTTACGATAAGGCGCAGTTGGCCGTTCGCGCCATGGACGAATACGCGGCGGCCTTGGTGAAAGTCCAATCTCCGCAAAAGGTGGACGCGATATCGGGAGCGACCATCGCCTACGATCAATTCACGGAGGCGGTCGCTGACGCCTTGGATGGTGAAGATTGATGGAAGAGCTGTCTCCATCCATCGAGGATTGTTTGAGGACGATCTATCTCCTGAGGGGCGAGGATGCCGAAAAGATCGTGCGCGTGAGCGAATTGGCTAAACAGATGAACATCAGCATGGCGTGCGTGAGCCGAGACACGAAGCTCCTCGCGGAGAAGGGCTTGATTCAAAAGAACAAATACAGGGGCGTCTTCCTCACGCCCAAAGGCGAAAAGCAGGCGGCGGAATTGTCTCGCCGACACAGCATGATAAGAAGATTCCTCAACGAAGTTTTGCATGTGGATCGAGATGTCGCGGAAAAGAACGCCTGCGATGCGGAGCACATTCTCACCGACGAAGTATACCGTTCCATGTGCGAATGCCTGGCGGACGAAGACGCAAGATAGATGCGCGAGAGACGTTCGGGGCGATCCTTTCGAGACGGAGTGTGATATAATCATTATGGATGAGTTGCAAGATCGGATCATGCGTTCCCGAAAGCGGAGGCGACCGAAGATCAGGTCGAAATGACTTGCTCGTCGCGCTCCGAAGATAAGGAGACGGAAGAAAGGGATTGACGGCGTCGCATGCGCAAATTTGATTTGATTGCGGACAATGCGGTCATTATCTCGCCGCATACGAATTACAAACCGCAGATAGGCGCGGTCTGCGTCAAGGATACGCAGATCGTCAAAGTCGGCCCGGGAAATTTCCTCCCCTCCGACGCCATTGAGTATATTGACGCGAAGGGCAAGATATTGATGCCCGGTTTGATCAACGGTCATTGTCACGGGGACATGGCTTTTGCGAAGGGACTCGGCGACGGGATGACCTTGTTGGAGCAAATCGATGCGTTTCGCGACCATAATTGGTATCTGGACTGTATCGAGGACGAGGACAGGTATTGGGCGAGGATCCTCACCTATGCGGAGTCATTGCTCGCCGGCGTCACCTGCATCACGGAAAACATGTATTGGTCTTTGTCCTCGGCGCAGGACGCGGCGCGAGAGACGGGTATTCGAGCCGCTTTGGCGGAAGATATCTGTCGCGATTTCGCAAATCCCGAGGAACTGATATCCGATGACGAGATCGCTGCTTTCATAGAAAAATGCGATGCGGCGGGCATGCATCCCGTTTTGCGCATCGTGTCGGAAGAGGATTTTTCCAATGATTTGCTTGCCGCTGTCGCGCGAAAAACGGCGTCGCATCCGTGTCGCACGACCTGCCATATAGGGGAAACGACTTGGCGAATCAAGGCATCTCTCGATAGGACGGGATTGTTTCCGATCGAAGCCTTGGATCGTTACGGGTTGATCAACGATCATTTCATCGGTTCGCACGGCGTTTGGTTGGAGCCTTCGGAGATCGACATTTTGGCGAAGCGCGGCGCGCATATCGTCAATACGCCGATTTGCGAACTGAAGATTGCGGATGGACTCGCTCCGATCCCCGCCCTGCTCGAGGCGGGCGTAAATGTGTCTCTCGGCACGGACGGAGCGCTGTGGAACAATTCAAACGATCTGTTTCGCGAGATGAAGTGCATGGCCGTTGCGCACAATCAGCCGAACAATCCTCGCGCGATTGACTTTCGCAGGATATTGGATATGGCTACGATCAACGGCGCGAAAACATTGGGATTGGAAAATGAAATCGGAAGCATCGAAGTCGGAAAACAGGCGGATTTCATATTGATCGACGCGGACAGACCGCATATGCAACCGCTTCGAACTGAGGGAGAGAGGGAAAACGTCGCGTCTTCCGTCGTATTTTGCGCGACGGGGCGGGATGTGCATTCGGTCTTTGCGGGAGGAAAATGCCTTGTCCGCGAAGGCGAATTATTGTACGAAGACACAGGCAAAGCGATTGAAAACGTTCTTCGAATCTCAAAAAGGGTTGCATCGCAATAAGGGAACGCGAGTCGTTGCAACGGAACAGAAATGAGGCATGGTATGTCAAGGGCAATTGTGATCGTATTGGACAGCGTCGGTGTCGGCGCACAACCGGACGCGCGACTTTTCGACGATGAGAACACCTTCACATTGAAACATGTCAAAGAGGCGGTCGGCGATTTGAGGATCCCGAATCTGATCCGAATGGGTCTGTACAATATTGACGGATTGCAGTTGCCCGAAACGGCGGAACCGATTGCGAATTTCGGGAAGAGCCTTGAAAAAACTCCGGCAAAGGACACCTCCGCCGGTCATTTCGAGTTGATGGGACTCGTCACGGAAAAGCCGTACAAGGTCTTTCTCGATGGATTTCCTCCTCGAATAATCGACGAACTCGAACGCCGCGTCGGCACGAAAACGATCGGCAATTATCCGAGCTCGGGCACGGAGATCATCCGGGTCTTGGGCAAGGAGCACGTTGAGACCGGGTATCCGATCGTCTACACATCCGCGGACAGCGTGATGCAGATCGCGATGCATGAGGAGGTGATTCCTCTCGATCGACAGTACGAAATTTGCGGGATTGCGCGCAGCCTATTGTCGGGCGATGACACCGTTCAACGCGTCATCTGCAGGCCTTTCGTCGGAAATGAAAGGATCGGTTTCACGCGTACGGAAAATCGCAGAGACTTTTCGGTCGACCCCCCGGGCGACACCTTGCTCGATGTGTTGTCGGCAAAAGGATATGATGTGATCGCTATCGGAAAAATCGAAGACATCTTCAACAATCGCGGAATTACAGAGGCGAATCACACGAGAAACAACGCGGAGGGAATCGAGGCGACCATCGAATGCGCAGGGAAGGACTTCAACGGTTTGCTGTTTGCGAATCTCGTGGATTTCGATATGCTGTACGGGCACAGAAACGATGCGAAAGGATATGCGAAGGCATTGGAATACTTCGACGCGAATCTCCCTCGCATTCTCGAGAAGCTCAGGGACGACGATTTGTTGATCATTACAGCGGATCACGGTTGCGATCCGACGACGAAGGGCACAGACCATACAAGAGAATATATCCCAATTCTGGCATATGGCCTGAAGATGAAAAAAGGGGTGAACTTGCATGTGCGAAACTCATTTGCGGATATCGCCGCGACGGTAGGCGAGCATTTGGGCGCGGCGTCACCTGCCGGCGTTTCGTTCCTCGACGAGATAAGCGACTCGCAAGGGGGATAATCGATCGGCGGCGCATCGGTCGGGAGAGATTTGCTCCGCATTGGCAAATCCTCGCGCCTTGTGCTAAAATAAACGTACAAGCCGAGCGCGTCGAGGTTTCGCGTTTACGGGCGGAAAGGACGGAGTTATGCTTTCGAAGAAGATAACGAAGGATTTTTATTGGGTGGGAAATCTGGATCCCGATCTGCGAGTCTTTGACATCGTCATGCGAACGGAATTCGGGACTACGTACAATTCTTATATTCTGAAAGGTACCGAGAAGACCGTGCTGTTCGAGGCCGCGAAAGAGCGATTTTTCGACGTTTACATGGACAAGATCAAAGAGGTGACGCCGCTTGAGGACATCGATTTTTTGGTGGTCGATCACACCGAACCCGACCATACGGGCGCAATCGAGCGCATGTTGGAACTGAATCCGAACCTGACGATCATCGGAACCATGGGAGCTTTGAATTTCCTGAAGGAGATCACGAACAAGGACATCAACGGTCAAATCGTCAAGGACGGCGACGTCTTGGACATCGGAGGCAAGACCTTGAAATTCATCATCGCGCCGAATTTGCATTGGCCGGATACCATGTTCACGTACATTCCCGAGAGCGAAATATTGGTCACATGCGATTGCTTCGGTTCTCATTACAGCGACGAGAACATCACGAACGACAATCTGTCCGATTACGAAAATTACATGAAGGCGACCGTCTATTATTACGACAACATCATCGCGCCGTTCAAGGGCGATGTGCTGAACGCTTTGGACAAGATACGCGATTTGAACATCAAGATCATCGCGACGGGTCACGGCCCCGTGATCACGGATGACCCGGGCGAGATCATGAAGCTGTACAAGGAATGGTCTTCGCCGAAAAATCCGAACAAGCGCAAGACGGTGATCATCCCCTATGTTTCAGCCTACGGTTATACGAAGACGCTCGCGGACAACATCGCAGAGGGGATCAAGGCGGCGGGCGATATCGAAGTGAGGCTTTACGACATGGTCGAGGCCGATCTCTCGCACGTTTTGGGCGAAATCGAGCGCGCGGAAGGGTTCCTCCTCGGGACGCCGACCATCGTCGGAGAGGCATTGCCGCCTATATGGAACATCGCCGCCGCGTTGAACGCGAAGGTACACGGCGGTAAATTCGCGTCCGCCTTCGGCTCCTACGGGTGGAGCGGGGAGGGCGTGCCCCATATCATGCAACGACTGGGTCAGTTGAAGATGAACGTGTTCGGGGAAGGTTTGAAGTTTAGATTCAAGCCCGGAGACGTACAGCAAAACGCAGCTTATGAGTTCGGGTACGGTTTCGGTTCGTCCGTGCGCGACGGAACGATTCACGATGATTGTTTCAAGAAACGCGCATGACCGTTGCGATTTCTTGATCATCGGAGCGGGGGCGGCGGGACTTGCCGCCGCCGTTTCATATGCGCGCGGTTGCGGCGGCTGTGCGCTCGTTTTGGACGCTAACGCTGAGGCGGGCAAGAAGATCGCGGCTACGGGCAATGGACGTTGCAATCTTTCGAATACGGGGGCGGACGGATATGCGATGACGAGATCGTTTTTCGAGAGCCTCGGCATAGTTCTCTCCGTGGACGATGGTCGCGTCTATCCCCGGAACAGACAGGCGGCCTGCGTGCGACGAGCCCTCATCGCGGAAGCGGAGAACTTGGGCGTTCGGATTCTTGCGTCGACGCGAGTTACCGCCGCGCGCGCAGAAGGCGGAGGGTTTGTCGTGTCCGCTAAAACCGAAAGCCCTCGGCGCGAAGCGTCGCAACGCGAAAAATCCGAGACCGCGAGGACGTTTTTCTCGGAGCGCCTGTTGATCGCCTCGGGAGGGAAATGCACACCCGCATACGGAAATCTCGGCGACGGATTCGGATTCGCGACGAAATTCGGGCATAGCGTGAAGAGCATTCTGCCCGTATTGGTTCCGTTGGTCTACGCCGAACGGGAGCGAAAGGCCTTTGCGGTCTTAAAAGGCGTGCGCGCGCGCGCGAAAGCGGAATTGACGCGCGACGGAATCGTCGTCGCGAGC
>JAIRTJ010000135.1 GCA_031254995.1 Eubacteriales Family XIII. Incertae Sedis bacterium | reverse complement strand
GGTTCCTTGGCTGCACCCACGGCGGGATTGCATTTCACGCGGGAACTGATGGGCGAATTGCGTGAGATCGGCGTGACGTTTGCGAGGCTCACGTTGCATGTCGGTCTCGGTACGTTTCGCCCGGTCAAGACTCAGCGCATCGAAGATCACGTCATGCACAGCGAGTTCTTCCATGTCGGCGAGGAAGCGGCGCGCGCAATAGCCTGTGCGAAAGAATCGGGAAATCGCGTCATCTGCGTCGGCACGACCGCTCTGCGCGCTGCGGAGAGCGCGGCGCTTCGTTCGACAACCGGCTCAGTGGAAGCATGCGAGGGGAATACGGACATTTTCATCCGACCGGGGTGCGAGTTTCGCGTCGCGAACGGCTTGATCACGAATTTCCATCTGCCCAAGTCCACTTTGCTCATGTTGGTTTCCGCGTTTTATGACAGGAAACGGGTTTTGGAAATCTATGAGGAAGCCGTCGCAGAAAAATACCGTTTTTTCAGCTACGGGGACGCCATGTTGTTGCTGTGATTCGGTATAAAACGGAAATATATGAATATAAAGGAAGAGGAATCGCATGGGCGGAAAAGACGCGATAAAATTCGAATTGCTCGCGACGGACAGAAATACGAAGGCGCGGCGCGGGCGACTTACGACGCCGCACGGCGAGATCGATACGCCCGTATTCATGCCAGTGGGCACGGCCGCGACCGTAAAGGCTGTGAAGCCGGAGGATCTGCGCGCGCTCGGCGCGCGCATACTGCTCTCAAATACCTATCATTTGTTTCTGAGGCCGGGGCACGAGATCGTTCGCGAGGCCGGAGGCCTTCATGCGTTTATGAATTGGGACGGCCCCATATTGACCGACAGCGGCGGCTTTCAGGTATTCAGCCTCGCCGCCATGCGCAGGATATCGGAGGAGGGCGCGGAGTTTCGCTCCCATATAGACGGCTCCAAACATATGCTTACGCCGGAAAAATCCATCGAGGTGCAGAACGCATTGGGCGCGGACATCATCATGGCATTCGACGAGTGTGCGGATTATCCCATCGATCATCGCCGCGCGGAGGAGGCTTCCGAACGAACATCTCGCTGGCTTGAACGTTGCAAAGCGGCGCATGAGGATACGGACAGGCAGGCGCTTTTCGGCATCATGCAGGGCGGCATGTACAAGGATTTGAGAAGGCGCAGCGCCGAACGAATCGTCGCGATGGATCTTCCGGGTTATGCTATCGGCGGACTCAGCGTGGGAGAACCGAAAGCGTTGATGTACGAAATACTCGACGACTGCGACGATCTGCTTCCGCGCGAGAAACCGCGCTACCTGATGGGTGTAGGCAGTCCCGACGCGTTGTTTGAGGGCGTCGCGCGGGGTGTGGATATGTTCGATTGCGTATTGCCGACGCGCGAGGCGCGACACGGCGCCGCGATGACGTCTCGCGGCGGTTTGAACATCAAAAATGCGCGATTTGAACGGGATTTCGGGCCTCTCGACCCCGAGTGCGATTGCTATACATGTACGCATTACAGTCGCGCGTATCTGCGTCATCTGTTCAAATCGGGAGAAATGCTCTCCGCGACCTTGTTGTCCTTGCACAATCTGCGTTTTCTCGTCCGCGCGGCGGAGGGCATCCGGCGTTCCATTGAATCCGGCGAATTCGTCGCATACAAGGAAGCGTTTTTGCGCAAATACTATTTCGACGGAGAATGACGGGATCAAACTTTGCGTCCCAACCCCATTTGCGGGTTGCAGCGGATGGCTCGCGCGGCGCTCAGCAATTCCGTTCGTCAAATGCCGGTTGAACTGATCCGCGCATGAATTTTATTGAGTCAATTGCTCGATTTGCATTGACAAAATCGTTTGATTTGCGCATGATATTCATAGAGGACATGACCGGTTTCAGTCGACAAAGCGATGAACCGGCTATGAAATCCGCGAGGCGGGTTTATGGCCTTGTCCGTTTAAGTTCGGGAAGGAGACGTTACATTATGCCGATATTGGTTCAAAAAGGTTTGCCTGCATACAGCACCTTGAAAAAGGAAAACGTATTCGTCATGCACAAAGAACGAGCGGAACGACAGGAAATACGGCCGATACGCATCGCCGTCGTGAACCTCATGCCTATCAAAGAGGTGACGGAGACGCAGTTGATTCGCATGCTCGCGAATACGCCCTTGCAGGTCGATCTGCACCTTTTGACGCTGTCCACGCATGAGTCGAAAAACACGGATCCGCTCCATATGGAGACGTTTTACATCAAGTTCGACGAGATCCGAAACGAGCGGTTTGACGGACTGATCATCACGGGGGCGCCGGTGGAGACGATTCCGTTTGAGGAAGTGGATTACTGGAAAGAGCTGACGGAGATCATGGACTTTTCGCGCACGAATGTATTCAGCACGCTTCACCTCTGTTGGGGCGCGCAGGCCGCGCTCTATTACCATTTCGGCATCGAGAAGCGGATCATGGACAAAAAACTCTTCGGCGTGTTCAAGCATACGGTGAAGGATAAGAAT
>JAIRTJ010000025.1 GCA_031254995.1 Eubacteriales Family XIII. Incertae Sedis bacterium | reverse complement strand
TTTTTCCGAATCTGCGGCTTATCCTCCCTCACTCGTCAATTACGTACGTCTGTGTACGTGCTTTCCTCGCTCGGTCGTCTGTACCGCACCTTCGATAAAAAATCCTGCGTGACCTCCTGACTTGTCTTTTTTCCGCTTAGCCGCGTTGTCGCGGCCTTTCGCTCGCTTACGTATTTCTGTATACGCGGCGCTTCGCAAAAGTCCGCTCCGCCTTGCTATGCGAAAAAAATCCTGCGTGACCTCTCGACTTGTCTTTTTTCCGAATCTGCGGCTTATCCTCCCTCACTCGTCAATTACGTACGTCTGTGTACGCGCTTTCC
Source organism: Eubacteriales Family XIII. Incertae Sedis bacterium (assembly GCA_031254995.1). GTDB lineage: Bacteria > Bacillota > Clostridia > Peptostreptococcales > Anaerovoracaceae > JAISGB01. Next base: position 3,553 of record JAIRTJ010000025.1, on the reverse strand, counting down.
TCGCTCGGTCGTCTGTACCGCACCTTCGATAAAAAATCCTGCGTTTCTTTTTGACTTGTCTTTTTGTATTTTTTCACATAATATTCAATTTTTGGTGCGAATCTGCTCCAGCGCCTTCACTGCGGACTCCTTTGTCAGGTTGCCGAACGTCTCCTCGCCGTCCGGCCCTTTGATCATCATGACGGGCGCCAAGCTGCAACACCCGAGACACGCGACATTGTTCAGCGTAAATTTGTTGTCCTCAGTGGTTTCGCCGTCCGCGATGCCAAGATGCTCGGAGATGGCTTCCTCTATGAGGGCAGCTCCGTTGACGTGACACGCGGTGCCTTGACACAGCATGACGAGGTATTCGCCTATGGGCTCCAGACGAAATTGAGTATAAAAAGTCGCGACGCCGTAGATCTTCGCGGGAGTGATCCCCGTTTTCGCGGAAATGTAATTGATCGTATTCAAGGACAAATAACCGTAGATATCCTGCGCCTGCTGAAGAATTGATATCAAACTGCCTTTCAGGTTTCCGTACTTTTTAAGAACAGGAGCCAATTCCTTGAAATCGGCGTCCTTGACGGTGGTGTCAAAACCACATGCTTCACACATACTTTTCTCCTCCATCCCGATGCCGGCGCGTGAAAACATTCTCTCTCCCATTCCGCGCCGGGACAATAACATCGAATAATAGCCCCACTTTGCCTTGTCAAGTGAGGCTAGGGCAATGATATCAAAAAAAGCAAGCCTATTCAAGGGGAGCGACGCAAAAAACAGGTAGAATCGAATTTACATCTCGGCGACGAACATCGTGAGCGCCAATTTATCGCTGTACAGACCCGATTTGATGTCGCGATCCACACGATACAGCCGATCCAAGAGTCGCATGAGGTCGTTCGAAGAATATGCGGCGGCGAAGCGCGCGGCCTTTTTCAGGCGAAATTCACTCTTGACTCCCAAGGCTTTCGCCGTCTCCGCGAACGAATAGGAGCGATCCTGCATCTCCTTGCAACCCAACATGATCTCGAACTGTCCCGTCAAAAGAGCCAGAAGGCGATAGGTCGCCTCTCCCTTCGAGACGATGTTTTCGAGCAGTTCGAGAGCTTCGCCTTTGCGACCCGAACTGACGGCGTCGAGCAATGCGAAGACGTGCGTCTCATCGGTTGCGTCCATGCAGGCGGCGACGTCCGAAAGGGCGACCTCCCTGTTCGCATTTGCGGAGGCATGCGCGGCTACGCGCTTCACGTCGCCCTCCACGGCGCAGAGATCCACGGGGGATTCGCGCTCAAAATATCCGGAGGCGCGAGCGACGGCTTCGACGACCTCATCGGAAGCCTGCGTTTTCTCCGTTTTGAACCGCCCCTTTATGAAGGCGCGCAATTCGTCCTCCGAAAGGCGCGCGAATTCGTAGACGCAACCGTTCGCGAGTATGGACTTGAAGAGGGCGAAACGCTTGGGGAAGGTCGCCGCCGTAAAGATCAAAAGCGCGGTCTCGGGAATGAAAGGCAGATATTCCGCGAGCTTTGCGGCTTTCGGAGATTGATGAAAACGCTCGTCGGAAGGAAAATCCGACAAAACGACGACCCGTTTCTCCGACATCATGGGCAATGTGTCGCAGGCGGCGACGACATCATCCGCCTCAGTCCCCTCGGCGTCGAAGCGCGCGACATCTAAAAGCGACCCTTCCTGTGCGACAAATCGCCTCGTCAACCGCCTTTCGTAAGTCTCCGTCAACAGGACTTCGGAGCCGCTGAGAAGCACGACGCGCACATCCTGAAAAATATCGTTTTTCAGGTCGCGTTCAATCTGTTTGTAACCGCGAGACGGTTGAGATTTCAATAATTTGTCCTTTCTCGATGTCGAAAGTCACCGCGCCGGCCAAGTCGTTTCTGTATGTCATTATATCATGTTCGCGCAGCTTTTCAAGAACCTCGGCGGTAGGATGACCGAAGGTGTTGCGGCCTACTTGTATGACGGCGATCGCAGGATCCGCGGCTCGCAGAAACGGAAGACCGGTCGAAGTCTTGCTGCCGTGGTGCCCCACCTTCAAAATCGTCGATTTCAATGCCGTCGTCGTCTCCTCGCCGGCCTGCGCCTCGAAGACATCCGTTTCCGACGCGCGCAGAGCGCGCAATATCTCCGTCTCTCCCTCTTCTCCCAGATCTCCGGTCATCAGAACGGTCACGCCCTCATAATCCAAGGACATGAGAAGGCTTGTCTTATTCTCATCCTCTCCTTCGCCGAACATGCCGGCGTAGGCCTCATCCGAAGCCCTCGGAGGATACAGCACGTTCAGACGCACGCCCTTTCCGATCTCCGCGCTATCCCCCTGCGCGAGACAGATCAAATCCCCCTTTGAGAAAGCCGAACCCTCGATAACATCATCTGCGCGCACCCGGTTTCCTTCATATAAGAACATACGTTCTATCGGCATGAGGAACGACAATTCGCGTATGCCCTTATAATGATCCGTATGCAGATGGGAAATGAAAACACCGTCGAGCTTTCGAACCCCGTTTTTTAAAAGATAGGGCAACAGTACATTCTTCCCCACGTCGTAATCCGCTTGGCCGCCGCCGTCGATGAGATAATTCCTGCCGTCGGGCGTCCGGATGTGCAGGCAATCGCCCTGCCCTACGTCCGCAAATACGAGATCGCTCTTGTCCCGCACGCATACGGGACTCGTCAATGTGAGCAAGACCGCGAGCGCGAGACCCGCGCAAAATCTCAGGACGGACTTTCCGCAACGCCTCGCGACGAGCAAGCCGCAGGTCTCCGACAGGCCGAAAAAGAGCAAGCCGTAAAAAAGAAACAACCATTGCGCCGGCGGCGAAACAGTCGAAAAATGACTGAAAGGCAAGGCATCCGCGGCTTCCGTCAGACGCGTGATCGCGTTGAGCAGGCTTTCTGCAATCCTCGCGAGAACCGCAAACAGCGCGTTCGCGAATGGCGACAGGACGGAGACGCCTAAACCCGACAGGACCGCGAGCGGGATCATGAGTATTCCGACGGGAATGATGAGACTCGAAACGGCCACGACGGGAATGTTGAGGGCGAGGCCGGAAATCGATATATAATTGAACGTGTACGCGATCATGATCGCCGCGCCGATCTGTATGACGAGAAGCGGGACGAAGGCGCGCGCCGCTTTCTGCGCAAACGCGCGTCCGATGTCGCCCCTTCCTCGCACGACGAGTTCGGGCTTCGAGATTTCCTTGCCCGTGCGTCTGTCGCGAAACCCGATGAATCGATCGGCAAACGGAAGCGCAAACGCCAGGAGCAGGACCGCCAAGAACGAAAGCTGAAATCCCACGGCGAAGAGCTGCAGCGGATTGAAGACCAAGAGGGCGAAAGCCGCGACGCTGATGCCCGTGAGCAAATCGTATCGTTTTGAGGTCAATTTCGCGACGATGTGAACGAAAATCATGACGGACGCGCGCGTAACCGAAGGCGAAAACTCGGAAAGCAAAGCGTAGACGAAAAGCCCGATCGCGATGCAAAGACAGATCGGCACGGATCTGCGTCCGCCGAAGATCGCGGCAAAAAACCCGTAGACGATGGCGACATG
>JAIRTJ010000054.1 GCA_031254995.1 Eubacteriales Family XIII. Incertae Sedis bacterium | reverse complement strand
ATAGTCTCCGAGCGGGAGCGCGATGTTTTCGTCGATTTCGATGTTTTGCGGATCCGTCGGCTGCGTCCCCGCGATGTTTTTCTCGATCGTCTCCGAGTCTTTTGCCTGTGCGTTCGATTTTGCGGCGACGTTTGCCGCCGTCGCGAACGCCGCCGTCATGCCGACGAGCACGATGGAGAGGATGGCGATGGCGACGACAATTTCGACCAACGTCATGCCCTGCTTCCTCGAAAATGAGATCGGTGACGGAGCCCTAAGGTGGGATAAATATGTCATGATTTCAGCCTCCTTCGACATCGTCAAATGCTTGATCGTTTTGGGAAACGCGATTTTCAATGCAAAGCGCAAAGTCGCGCATCGTTCAAATCAATTTCTTTACTATTATTATTCTAACTCCATAAAAACGCAAAGTCAAACAGTGAATCGAAGGGGATTTTATCGAGCAGAATGAATAATGCGGCATACCGGTTCGCAAGGAACCGCATTTTGATTCGGTCGGGGAGCGACGAACAGAACGGAGGGTCGGTCGTCTTTGAGCGAAAATACGCAACCCGCGTCTCGATGCGCGGGTTGTATGCTTATTTCTTTTAATACTTGCGAGCTTTTTTTCTCGCGGCCTCGGATTTCTTTTTCCGTTTGACGCTGGGTTTCTCGTAATGTTCTCTCTTGCGCAATTCGGACATAACGCCGTCTCTCGCACAAGAACGCTTGAAACGCTTTAAGGCGCTTTCAAGGCTTTCGTTATCTCGGACTATTACCTGTGCCAACTTTGTCACCTCCTTTTTGCTCGTCTTTTTCCCGCACCCGCGGGTTACAGTTCGCTTATTTCCGCGCGCACATCCGCGTGCGCGTCGCAAAAGCCTCATTCGCAACGAATCCATTATACATAACAGTCGCGGAAATTTCAAGGGTTTTCTCGTTTTTGACTCCAACAGCATAAATATGTAATATATCCCAAAATATATAATCAAGGCGTTTGTTCATCATTTCGACAGATCCGCCTATAATGCGCGTTTTCGAACGCTTTGCGGTACATTGAGAGAAGATTTGTGAATATATTTAAAGATTTTTGAATAAATATTCATTTTGTACTTGCATTTCTTCCTTTTTATTGTATACTGAATCTTGTTTAGTCTTTGATTCTTCCGAGAACAGAACCGCGGAAGGGATCGCAACAGTGAGCGGAGGTAAAAAACATGAGTGAAAAAATCGTTCTCGCTTATTCGGGCGGCTTGGACACATCCATCATTCTCACATGGCTGAAAGAAAATTACGATGCCGAAATTATCGCGGTCTGTTGCGACGCGGGTCAAGACGACGATTTCGAGGCGGTGGAGCGAAAGGCTTACGCCACGGGCGCGGCGAAGGCGTATATCCTCGACATCAAGGATGAGTTCGTTTCCGATTACATATGGCCGACGCTGAAAGCGGGAGCGATATACGAAAACGATTATCTGCTCGGGACTTCGATGGCGCGTCCGCTCATGGCGAAGAAATTGACGGAGATCGCAAAGGCGGAGGGCGCGAGCATCATCGCGCACGGTTGCACGGGCAAGGGCAACGATCAGGTGCGATTTGAGGCCTCCGTACACGCGCTTGCGCCGAGCATCAGGATATTGGCGCCCTGGCGCATATGGGATTTCAAGTCGAGGGAAGATCTCATCGATTACGCTGTGGCGCACAACATTCCGATCGAGCAAAGCCGCGAAAAGATATACAGCCGCGACCAAAATCTGTGGCACATCAGCCACGAGGGCGGCAATCTCGAAGACACGTGGAACGAATACAAGGACGACATTCACGTCATGAGTGAGACGATCGAGAAGGCGCCCGACAAGCCGACGTTCGTGGAGATCGGATTTGAGGCGGGCGTGCCCGTGTCGCTGGACGGCGAGAAGCTGTCCGGAGTCGCCATAGTGGAGAAGCTCAACGAGCTGGGCGGCGCGAACGGGGTCGGCACGATAGACATAGTGGAGAACAGGCTCGTCGGCATGAAGTCGAGGGGCGTGTACGAGACGCCGGGCGGCACGATCCTCATGAACGCGCACTATGCGATAGAGACGCTGATTCTCGACAGGGACACGCAGTTCTGGAAGAAGCAGCTCGCGAACAAATACGCGCAGCTGGTCTACGACGGACAGTGGTTCACGCCGCTGAGGGAGGCGCTTGACGCTTTCGTGGATTCCACGTCGAAGGACGTGACGGGCGTCGTGCGCATGAAGCTGTACAAGGGCAACGCCGTAGCGACGGCGATGAAGTCCGACTACTCGCTGTTCAGCGAAGCCTTCGCCACGTTCGGCGCGGACGAGGTCTACAACCAGAAGGACGCGGAGGGCTTCATCAATCTGTTCAGCCTTCCGATGAAGATACGCGCCATCAGGGACGCGGGCGGGGACAAGTAGCGCCGCGGCGCATGACGCATATATAAATAGAAGGAAGTGTGAACGGACAATGTCAAAACTCTGGCACGGCAGGTTTGAAAAAGAGACGGACGGGTTCGCCGACGAATGGGCGGCCTCGATCTCGTTCGACAAGGCTCTGTACAAGGAGGACATACGCGGCAGCATCGCTCACGCGCGTATGCTCGCGAAGCAGGACATCATTTCCGGTGAGGACGAACGGCTCATAGTGAGCGGCCTCGAGGAGATACTCGATGACATAGACGCGGGCCGGATCGAACTCACGGGGGATTACGAAGACGTGCATATGGCCGTCGAGTCCATCCTGACGGAGCGGATAGGTGAAGCGGGCAAGCGCCTCCACACGGCGCGCAGTCGCAACGATCAGGTCGCGACCGACGCCCGTCTCTGGCTGAAGGAGGAGATACTGCGGGACATCGAACTCTTGAAGGACTTGCGCAAGGCACTCATCAAAACTGCGAAAGAGCACACCGACACGGTCATGCCGGGTTTTACGCATCTCCAACATGCGCAGCCTGTGAGCCTGGCCTTCCACTTGCTCGCGTACCAGCAGATGTTCGCGCGCGACGCGGACAGGCTGTGGGATTGCTACAGGCGCACGGACGCTATGCCCCTCGGGTCGGGCGCGCTCGCCGGCGTCACCTACGCGACGGACAGGGAATATCTCGCAGGTGAACTGCAATTCGCGGCCGTCTGCCCGAACGCGATGGACGCCGTGTCCGACCGTGATTTTGCCGTGGAATACATTGCGGCGTGCTCCATCATCATGATGCACCTGTCGCGGTTCTGCGAGGAGATCATACTGTGGTGCAGCGGCGAGTTCGGATTCGCCGTGGCGGACGATGCGTACAGCACGGGCAGCAGCATCATGCCGCAGAAGAAAAATCCGGACATGGCGGAGCTCGTGCGCGGCAAGACAGGGCGCGTCTACGGAAGCCTCGTCAGCATACTCACCGTCATGAAGGGACTGCCGCTCGCGTACAACAAGGATATGCAGGAGGACAAGGTCCCCCTCTTCGACGCGGCCGGGACGGTCCGCGGCAGCCTGGTCGTGTTCACGGCCATGTTCGAAACGCTGAGGTTCGACGCGGACGCGATGGAAGCCGCCGCGAAGAAGGGATACATGAACGCCACAGACGCGGCCGACTATCTGGTCTGTAAAGGGGTCCCGTTCAGAGAGGCCCATGAGATCATCGGCGCCCTCGTGCTGAGCGCGACAAAAGAGGGCAAGGCGATAGAGGAGTTTTCGCTCGACGAGCTGAGGGAGCACTCGGACAAATTCGGCGAGGACATATACGACGCGATAGACATAAGAGCCTGCCTCGACGCCAAACTGTCGGACGGCTCGACGTCCGGCGCGAGCGTCGCGGCCCAAATAGAGGCGGCGGAGAAGTCCCTGAAAGCTTTCTCGTGATATAATCAAACTATGAACAACGAGGACAAGGGAAATCGGATTGTTGGCAATTTGGCGTCCTCAATCAAATGTATACACAAGGGCGTCGCGCTGAAGGAAGGCGAGCCCCTTTCATCCCATACTTCAATGAAGGTCGGCGGTAAGGCCGACTGTTATATAGTGCCACATGATGAGCAGATGTTGATCGACGTCATCGGCGTGC
>JAIRTJ010000052.1 GCA_031254995.1 Eubacteriales Family XIII. Incertae Sedis bacterium | reverse complement strand
AAAACATTCCGCATTTCCGCAAAGATAGACGCCCCTGCCGTTCGCCTTGCCCGTCGGATCGAATGTCGGCTTACCGTCGACCGCCGCTAAACGCATCAGAACCCGTTTAGGCTTGGATTCCATGCAACCGACGCATCTTCTCATCGGAATTTTTTTGATTCTCGTCAATCCTTATGCCTCGCTTTCCGCATCATTCCTCATTCTTCGTCCCGATTTCTTCGTTCGCGGAAACCGCATCCGCATCCGAAATCTCGGTTCCCGAAGTCTTTCCGTCCGCGTGAACGCCCGAAAGGTATTCATCCTGCGAGTATTCGTCCGTCTCGCTTTCGTCCGCTTCCGGAACAAGCGCCTCATTCACGATCTCGGGCGAGACATCCGCTTCCGTCGCCTCCGCGACGACGTCCTCCGCGTCTTCGTTCGCGTCGGATCGCTTGTTCGCCGGAACATAGTCGATAAAGTCTGCGGGATTCAGATAGCCCTCCTCGTCCAAGACGCCGGTCAAGATGGGTTGAGGATCTCCGAAATAGGCGCTGTGGCTCTTGATGTCGATTTTGACGCCGCACAGCTTTGCGGCCAGACGCACATTTTGACCCTCTTTGCCGATCGCCAACGACAGCTGATAGTCCGGCACGATGGCGGTAGCGGTCTTTTCGTCCGCCTCGAGAACGATTTTCTCCGCCTTCGCCGGAGACAGCGCGCTGCTGATATTGTCCTCCGTCACATCGCTCCACGCAATAATGTCTATTTTTTCGCCGAAAAGCTCATCGACGACAGCCTGCACGCGAATGCCCCTGTTTCCGACGCAGGCGCCGACGGGATCGACGCTTTCGTCGCTTGCGGAAACGGCCATCTTCGTTCGGCTTCCGGCCTCTCGCGCGAGACTTTCGATCTCAACGATTCCGTCTTGAACCTCGGGAACCTCCAGTTCAAAAAGACGCTTTACCAAGCCCGGATGGGAACGAGAAAGAAACACCTGCGGACCTTTTTGAGACTTTCTAACGTCCATAATGTAGAATTTCAACCGGGAATTGACTGTATAGCGTTCGCCCCTCACCTGCTCGCCGGGGGACATGATGCCTTCCGTGCGCCCCAAGTTGACGAATACGGTCTCGTTGCTGACGCGTTGAATGGTTCCGTTAACCAATTCCCCTTGTCTGCCAATGAATTCATCATAGACCATGCCGCGCTCGATCTCGCGAACCGTCTGCACGACGACCTGTTTCGCCGTCTGCGCGGCGATCCTGCCGAGACTGTCCAAAGGCATATTGTAGTCGACCACGTCTCCGATGACGTAATCGGGATCGTATTGAAGCATTTCCTCGAGCGCGACCTCTGCGTTGGGATCAGTTACCTCTTCAACCACATATTTCCTGTGATGGATTTCGATCTCTCCCGTCTCCGGATCTATCTCCGCACGCACATTTTCATCCGGGCTCTTGTTACGGCCTCTGTACGCGGAGACCAAGGCTTTTTCCACCGCCTCGAGAAGCTTCTCCTTTGGTATGCCTTTTTCCTTCTCCAGATCGTCCAACGCTTGGATGAATTCCTTGTTCATGATCTGCGTTCCTCCTTGTTCATGCTTTCTTATCCTCCTTTGCGTCAAGCGCAGTCCGCAGACCGCTAAAAAATTACCTGCAAACGAACCTTGCTGACCAATGCGAGCGGGAATTTGATCTCTTCGCCCTGCGAATCGTCCGCGTCGTCGACAACTGCGCGGATGATCAAATCATCCTCCGTGCGCTCGCAGAGAATGCCGCTGTACGCCTTCTTGCCGTTCACGCCCTTGTAGAGCGCAACATCCACGTGAGAGCCCCGATAACGTTCGAAATGCTCCTGCGTGAGCAATGGTCTGTCCATTCCCGGAGAACTGACGATGAGGTAATACGGCATATCGATCGGATCCGCCTCATCCAATTTCTCGCTCAGATAACGGCTGACCTTCTCGCAATCATCGGCTCCGACGCCATCCTTCGCGTCGATGTACACCTTCAGATTGTAATCCTTGCCTTCCTTCGCAAACTCCGCGTTCCACAGCTCGTATCCGTTTCGCGGCAGAAAATCCGCGAGTATTTCCCTCACGATTCCGATTGTATTCTTCTTTGCCATGCGGTCTCTCCGAATTCGCCCGTACCAGCGTCGACGCCCCGTCTCGTCGAGGGCCGAACAGCGTTCCGAAAAACAAAAGAGCGGGAAGCCCACTCTCATTGTCAATACCTTATGAACATGTTGATTTTATCACATCGAGGCGCCGAACGCAAGTAAAATCTTTCCGACTGTAAAATTTTTCCAATCAACGCCGCGAATCAGTACCGCGCGAACCCGTTGCCGAAATCCTTGCACCTGGCAATGTCATCTCCTGCAGGTTCGTAATTGACGATCAAGCCTTCGTCGCCGAACAGATTCGCGCCGGACTCCTTCGCCGCGTCGCGCCAATTTCGCATCCACTCACCGTCGCCCCATCCGTAGGATCCGAATAACGCGACCTTCTTGCCCGCCAGTTTTTCGGACAACTCGTCATAAAAAGGTTGAAACGCGTCCTCTTCCAAAACCTCTGCGCCCATGGACGGACAGCCGAGCGCAATCCGTTCGTATTCCGCCGTTCGATCCGCAGCTATGCCCGAAACATCGAAGACATCCGCTTCTGCGCCCGCGTCTCTTGCGCCTTCCGCGATCAAATCCGCCATTTTCTTCGTATTGCCGGTCTGCGTCCAATAAACGATTACCATCTTGCTCATCCGAATAAGCCTCCTTCATTTCCTTTCCGTCGATTTAACTTTGCGAAGGACGGCGAACGAAGTCCGCAGTCCTCAAAACCCACTTTCGCGAAACCTGTTCGCGGCGAATAAGCGAGGCGATCACCGTCGCGCGCGCGGATCTTTGCGGCCCGAGGATCGCGACTTTTCTCACGAAACGGAATCGCATTGCCTCGTCTCCCGAAATCCGTCGACTCCGCCCGCGAACAGCGCTGCGATCGAAAAACCTTCATCGATGCGCCGGATGATCGCGTTGCGGCAACGGTCGTACTTGCGAAACAACAACTTCTTCTCCTCGACGTCCCCGTACACCTTCCAATAACCGGCATAGAGGGACCGGCCGCCGCGGTGTTTCAAAAATCCGATGACGTCTTCCGCGGGGTATCCCAAGAATACGCCAATTTCATGCGGAAATCCGGGGCAGAACGCCACGCGCTCCTTCAATGCGACCAAAAGTATGCTCAAATCCGTCGTATCCGGGTATCCCGCCGCCGCCAAAATAGCCTTGCATTCCGGATCTGCCAGGCGCGCGCTGAGTTTTTTCCCGCGAAATGCCAGAAGGAGGCATCTCCCGTCGCGTTCGCGCAGAATCTCAAAGAAGATATCCTTTCCGTTGAGGGCTTCATTATACAGCGCGATCAACTCGCGGCAATCCCGTCTTCTCGCGACGGAAAACGAGACCAAGTTGGCGGGTTTGATTCCCGCCAATACGGGACTGCAATGACTCGCGAGCAACGTGTCGAAATATCTGTCCACCTCGTACCTCTTTCTGCAAAGCCTAAATGTCGCCCCTAAATATCTGCGTTCGTTAGCCTCGGCAATAACCTTGAGTTACCTGATGCTAACCGACTGTGCGAAATATTGAGTTAGCCAACCCTAACTCAATATTTATTCTACCCCTCGATCCAAAAAAAGTCAAGGCCGAAAATACCTTTGTTGGCCGAAAAAATACCTTGTGCGGAAATACCTTTGCCACTGCGAGGCAATCTCGCGAGCTGCGACAACAAAAGGCGAGAGGCTAATCCCACAGGGGGGAGAAGCCTCTCGCACAGTGCATTTACTTTCCGCGCAATTGTGTTCGTTATGCGTTATGCGCGTCCGCGTAAGCGGTATTCGTATTTCCCTCCTTCGCCCTTCTGAGCGATTTGACGGAGAAGAAGATCGATGCCGCGCATAAAGCCGCAAACAGTATCGTCCACATGTCGGCAAGCACGACCGCGCCCGTCAGATCCTGCGTGATCAG
>JAIRTJ010000141.1 GCA_031254995.1 Eubacteriales Family XIII. Incertae Sedis bacterium | reverse complement strand
GATCTTCTTCGTCGTGGTCTTTTCGAATTCCTCGTTTCGAACGGAAAATCGCTTGACGCGCTTATAAGAAGGCATCTTCTCGTTTGCGATATCGATCTCCGTCCGCAACAATTTACGTACATCCTCTTCCCCGATGTTGCCGTGCGTTTCGGCGATGAACGCGAAATCGGGAAAGATGTCGGCGCAGATCACCGTATCGCCGCCCTTTTCCTCGTTCTTTCCCCAAACGACCGTCTCCTCGATGTACGGAGATTTAAGCAGATAGTATTCAACCTCCTCGGGAAAGATGTTCTTGCCGTTTTTCGTCACGATGACGTTCTTTTTTCTTCCTGTTACGTAAAGAAATCCATCATCGTCGATATAACCGTAGTCGCCGCTGTAAAGCCATCCTTCTTTCAGCACCTTCGCCGTCGCCTCCTCATCGTCATAGTACCCCAACATGACGGAAGAACCTCTGTAGACGATCTCACCTACGCCGTCGGCGTCCTTATCCTCGATTCGAACCTCGGTGTCGCCCATGGGCAGTCCCACGGACGCCGCCTTGCTGCAACGATCCTTATTGACCGCGATGATGGGAGAATTCTCTGTCATTCCGTAACCCTGTATCATCTTGATGCCCATCGCGTTGAAATCCTCTACGACGAGGGGGTCGATGGCGGCGCCGCCCGCGATGAGAAGCCGCATCTCGCCGCCCATCGCCTGATGAACGCTCTTGAACAGACGTTTGGTCGCTTTCAGTTTTTGACCGCCCACCGCCTTGGATACGGCTATCGCGCGCCGCATGGTTTTGGCCTTGCCCGAGCTTTCCGCCTGTTTCCATATCTTTTGATGCATCTTTTCGAACATGAGCGGAACGCCCAACACGACATTCGCCTTGCTTTCGGCCATGTTCTTCACGACGTATTTCAGACCTTCGCATATGGCGACGGTACAGCCCTGATACATGGTGCCGAAGATGCCGCACGAGCATTCGTAGGTGTGATGCATGGGCAATACGGAGAGCGCCGTCCAACCGGCTACGCACACGAACTGTCCCATGCCTATCACATTTGCGACGATGTTCGAGTGAGAGAGCATGACGCCTTTCGCCAGCCCCGTGGTTCCCGAGGTGAATATGAGGGAACACATCTTGTCCGGATCTATCTCAATCCAAAAGTATTCCTTTTTTCCCGCCCGAATCATCTCGCGGCCTCTTTCGATGAGATTTCGCATGGACAGTTTGTCTTCCGCATCCTCCGTCGCGTCCATGGATATCTTCACGTCGATGCCGCCGAGGATGTCCAGCGCTTCCTTGATCGTCTTTTCCAACTTCCCCGAATAGACGACGCATTTCGCGCGAGAACGCTTCAGCAGATGCGCTATCTCCTCGGCGCTGAGCTCCTTGTCGATGGGAACGATCACATTCATGCCGCAGACCGCAGCCGTATACGCGACAACCCACTCATAGCGGTTCTCTCCGATCACGGCGATGGGCTCGCCGCCGCGCAACCCCTCCTCAAAGAGCGACGTACCGAACGCGGTCACGTCTCCGCGAAACTGTCTGAAGGAAATCGGCTCATACGCGCCGCCCGGTCTGTTCTTCACCAAATACGCGGGTCTGTCTCCGTACAACTCCGCGCAACTGTTCATCAGCTCCCTGATATCGCGAATGGGTCTCGTCTCATAGACCGCATATCTGTATTTATTGCTGTACAATGCTCTTCCCTCCTGATTACTTTTATTATAAAAGTAATTTTATTATACCACTTTTTGCCGAAATTATCAACAAGTTTCGGTTTATTTCATCGCAGGTTTCCGGTATCATGATAATGATCGGACAGTTGCTGTCGCAAAACGTCAGCGACCGTTTTAAATCAAAGATCAAAAACACAGTCGGCCGGAACTTTTCCAAAATGAAGGTGTTGCGTCTCGCCGGCGGAAACGGAGGACAATATGTCAATTTTCCAAGGATCGGGCGTCGCCATAGTCACTCCTTTTAAGGACGGGCGCGCTGACTTTGAGAGCATGGGCAAGCTGTTGGATTGGCACGTCGCGGAGGGCACGGACGCAATCATCGTTTGCGGCACAAGCGGAGAGGCCTCCACGCTCGTCGATGAGGAACACATTGAGATCATCTCATTTACGGTTGAGCGAATAAACAAGCGGATTCCCGTTATTGCGGGCGTGGGCAGCAACGACACGATTCACGCGATCTACCTCGGCAGGGAGGCCGAGAAGGCGGGCGTCGACGCTTTGTTGCATGTCACGCCGTACTACAACAAGGCGACCGAAAAGGGGTTGATCGAGCATTTCAAGACCATCGCGGCTTCCGCGTCCGTTCCCATTCTGCTCTATTCCGTCCCGTCGCGAACCGGCGTCAACATCACGCCGCGCGTCTGCGCAGAGCTAGCCGAGTCGGAAAACATCGCGGGAATCAAAGAAGCGAGCGGAAACATCGCGCAGGTAGCTGAAATCGCCCGCGTGACGCCTGACGATTTCGATCTGTATTCGGGAAACGACGACATGATCGTTCCCCTGATGTCATTGGGAGGCAAGGGCGTCATCTCCGTCGTCGCAAACATCGCGCCGAGAGCCGTCCGAGACATGGTCGCGGCGTACCTTGCGGGTGATACGGAAAAAGCGCGCAAACTGCAACTGGACATGAAACCTCTCATCGACGCGCTTTTCATAGAGGTAAACCCCATTCCCGTCAAGGCCGCCCTTTGGCTCATGAATAAAATCTCTTACGAATACAGGTTGCCTCTGTGTCGAATGGAGGACGCAAACCTCGAAAAACTCCGCGCGGAGATGAAAGACTACGGATTGATCTGAACGCGCTCAGGGGCGAACATACCGCGCTCGCCCCTCAATTTTTTCACTCAGCCGTTCGGATGGTTTCTATGACGACATCTTCAAGGGGTTTCGCACTCGCGTCCGTCTGCACGGCGGATATGCGATCCACGACGTCCATACCGTCCGTCACGCGACCGAAAGCGGCATATTTGCCGTCCAGATGCGGAGAGTCCGCATTCGTGATGAAGAATTGACTGCTCGCCGAGTTCGGGTTGTTGCCTCTCGCCATACTGATGACGCCGCGCACGTGTTCGATGGAATTGCTTATCCCGTTTTCATCGAATTCGCCTTCTATCATCGTATCCGATCCGCCCATGCCTGTGCCGAGGGGATCGCCGCCCTGAATCATGAAATCGGGAATGACCCTGTGAAATATCAGTCCGTCATAGAATCCCTCGTTCACGAGTTTCAAGAAGTTTTCTGTGGTTTTCGGCGCGACAGTTTTATCCAATTCAAGCAATATCTTCCCGCCGTCTTTCATGACAATCTCAACCTTTGGATTCTCCATCGTCCCTTGACCCTCCTCATTCTTCGCCCCGTCGTCGGACGCGCAACCCGAAAACGACGCGATGCACAAAATGATCGCAAATGCCAACGCGAAAACCGAACGGATTTCTCGCCGACTCCCTCTTTTTTTCGTAAATTTTTCTTTCATAAGTCGCTCCTTTTCTCAAAGTCCGTACGCACGAGCGCGACGTGCCTGAACCGACCTGTTTTCATCATCGGAACAATACTATCGTAGCATGCCTTCCTCGCGGTTGCAATACGATTCGCATCGAAATACGTTCAGGCCGATGGCGCACTCCAACCGCTTTTTCTCCAAAGCGCAACCCAATGCGTACGGCTTCATGATATCCCCGTTTTCGTGTTTCGCATTCGCGTGACAACCTCCGCTGCAATAGAACTTCGCCCAACAAGCCGCGCAAGCCTCTTTGTTGCGGATGTGCGCTCTGTTAAAGACGTCGTACAGCCCGTTCTCGAAGGTCTCCTCGCGCACGTTTCCGACCCTGAAATCGCTTTCCCCGACGAACCTGTGGCAGGGATAGATATCGCCTTCCGGCGACACCGCGACGTACTCCGTTCCCGCACCGCATCCGGCCGCTCGCTTGTAGACGCAAGGTCCCTGCGTCAAATCCACGTCAAAGTGAAAGAAGGAAATAGGTCTGCCGCTTCGTTCGCGATCCGCGCAAAGATCGGTCAGTCTGTCGTATTCGCGCATGAGTTCGGGCAGATCCGATTCGCGCAGGGCGAAATCCCTGTCTCCGTCCGCCACGACCGGCTCGACGGAAATGCGTTCAAAACCCATGTCCGCAAGATGCTCGACATCCCGGGAAAAGTCCTTATTCCTCGCCGTGTACGTCCCGCGCACATAGCAGAGTCCGCGTCTATTTTTGCAAAAACGGCGGTAATTTTCAATGACGCTGCGATATGTACCCTCCCCGGACGGCGTCTTTCTCATGATGTCGTTCACCTCCGGTCTACCGTCGATGCTCAGAATCACATTGTCCATATGTTCGTTGAGAAATTCCTCTTTTTTCTCGTCCAAGAGCAGACCGTTCGTCGTGAGGGTGAAGCGAATGCGTTTCCCGCAGATCTGTCCCCTCTCCTTGCCGTATCGAACGAGGGCGCGCACGACCTCGAAATTCATGAGCGGCTCGCCGCCGAAAAAATCTATTTCCAAATTGCGTCGAGTACCTGATTGCGCGAGCAGGAAATCGATTGCCTTCTTCCCCGTTTCCTCGGACAGCAGAGTTCGTTCGCCGAAAAAGCTGCCTTCGTCGCCGAAACAATAGACGCAACGCATATTGCAGTCGTGCGCGACATGCAAACACATCGCCTTGATCGCAGCGCCGCGCTCTTCAAGCAAATCGTCGCGATCCAAGACATCCTCCGAGAAGAGCATTCCCGCGTCCGACAACGCGTCCAGTTCCTCAATCGCCTCGCGGATCGTCGCGGATTCGCGGTTTTTCGCAGAATGCGGGTCTCTCAACGCGGCGAAAATCGCAGGTTTCGCGCGTTCCCACCTCGCGCGCTCCGTCAACTCTCCGATATTTGCGGCGGAATCCTCTGATGTTTCATCGTCCTTGAGGCGATACGCCAAGTCTGAAAATACGGAAAGCGCGTCGAATACGACGTCGCTCACCTCATGAACAGCGCCGCTGTTGACATCCAACAGAATATTTTTGTCCTTGAATCGATAGAGATGTATCATCGTTATTACCGTCGAAGAAAAACCCGCCGCCGTGACCGGAAGCGAGTTTGAAGGTCATAGTTTGCTCGAGGCGGTCGCGCTATGCGTCGACTTCCGCGGGTTTGATTCGCTCGTTCTCGCATTTTTGATTTGCGACCGTGCAGGACGTCTTGCACGCCGACTGACAAGACGTTTGACACTCACCGCAACCCTTGCCCGAAATATCTTTCAATGAACCCGTCGCGATCGTTTTGATATGCTTCATGATCTCCACCTCTGTTTCCTCGCAACCGATCGCGCAAATGCGCGAGTTCGTCCGCATAAAAATTCCTTAAAGAGTATATCGCGAAGAACGACTACTGTCAAATTCTCCCGATGTGGCGTTTCCACGCCTTTTTCGCGCGCAGGAGCGCGGAGCGAGACATGTGCAATTTCATCCCGTTGATCAAGGTCACTTCGACATAGGAAACGTCCTGCACCTTATCCAAATTGACCGCGAGAAAATGGTGGCAAGGATACATCTTCGTCCCGGCTCGTTCGAGCATGTCCTCCATCGCGCAATACTCCCAATAACTCTTGTTTTCCGTATGCACGAAGATCTTTCGGGACTGCTTTTTCAGGTACAGAATCGAATCCGCGTCGACTCTCGCCGTAAGAAACCTGTTCGTAATGATGACCTCGTTCTTCATTTTCTTCTCCCAAAACTCCGCAGATAATGCAAAATTTGTCGATTCGATCCCGGGAGCGCTACCGATCTTCGCGTTCAGAATCGCAATGCAGATCGCATTTCTCAGTATATCATAAATGCGGGGCGAATGCGGAGTCATTTATGATAGGGCTTTGTGTCTTTGTATTTCCGCGTCTATCACCTTGCCCGAGACGGTACGCACCTTGATGTCGAGGGCGGAAACGGACAGGGACTATGCGTCATGGGATGATCTTTTCGTCGGTTCGCGCGGAGTTCGAAAAGGCGCGCGTCCGAGAATATGCAATGGTTTATTTTTTTGCGATATAGAATATATTGCCATCTATGAACGTGCATGTCAATCGTCTTGCGATAATATTTTTACAAAATTATAAAAATTTATCCGCTATCTCTATTAACAACTTTTTAAGAATTTATTTATACTGCGAGGTGCGGATATTTCGATGCAACGGAGACGCCCTGATCCCGGCGCATCGTCACCAGGCGCAACGCACGGGCGACGGCAGGAAGTCAGAGGTGCGACGAAAGCGGAGATCAAAGCCGCCGAGGACACACTGAGTTTCAATTCACGCGCCCGCCTGAGGCGCGACGATTGTCAATGTCTACAACGGCGGTGACGTAGGTTTCAATTCACGCGCCTACCTGAGGCGCGACCTTTCCGTGGTGATGAACCGTTTGATGGAATAGTTTCAATTCACGCGCCTACCTGAGGCGCGACTTCGCTCTATCTGCTTATAAGTATATACCCACAGGTTTCAATTCACGCGCCTACCTGAGGCGCGACCGTCTTTGGCGCAGAAAGCCTTCCACACGCTAGATTCAATTCACGCGCCTACCTGAGGCGCGACGAGTTCCAAGACGCCAACGGGCTGAGAAGGATAGTTTCAATTCACGCGCCTACCTGAGGCGCGACGCTTTCGTTGC
>JAIRTJ010000011.1 GCA_031254995.1 Eubacteriales Family XIII. Incertae Sedis bacterium | reverse complement strand
CCGGATGAACCTGACAATCCCGATGATCCGAACAGACCCGACGATCCGGACATGCCCGGAGGCTCCGGCAACCCCGATGATCCGAGCGGCCCCGATCCGGACATGCCCGGAGGCTCCGGCAATCCCGATGATCCGAGCGGCCCCGATCCGGACATGCCCGGAGGCTCCGGCAATCCCGGCGATCCGAGCGACCCCGGTCCGGACAGATTCGGAAAACCGGACGACCCGATAAGCGATTTGGCTATGGATCCGCCGAAAACGGGATATGATTGGAGCGATATTCCATACGTCGTTCTGATTGCGATCGCGTTGATCATCTGCGGATTTGCGGCTATTCCGCGCAAGAAAACAGGTTGAATTTGCGCCGCGATGATTCTTACAGAGCCGTAAGGTTTCTGTAAGAATCATCAATGGCGGGGCAAGGCTCTTGCGCGGTACAATAAAAACAGAACAGAGCAAGACGGGTAAATCCCGAAACGCGCAAGCGGATGCGCGGACATGAACGAAACATGTCAATAATCTTTATCGGCAATAAACCGAGACGAGCGCTGAAAATTTAAAATAAAACACACGCATTGAAATGCGTTTTATGCGAAAACGGTATTCAACCGTTCTATTTGATTCTCGCATTGACTTGAAAGACGGGCAACCATGGAAAAGACGATAGAAGAAATCAACCGAGAATTTTCCAAAAGATACGATAGTTTAGGAACTTCGGAGCGTAAAGAAGAACAGCTCGAACTAACGAGGGGCGGGTCTGCGGAGTTCGAACGCGCGGCGGCGGAGTTGAGTCGGGTCGCGCGAAAACTCGACGGGTCGGCGCAGAGATTGGAGCGTGCCGCACAAGCATTGGAAGACGCGGCGCGCAGCGCGGATCGCTTCTTTTGCGAACCCCGAGGATCGGAAACCTTTGCGTGTCCCGTCGTTCGCGCGATCGACACGGTCGCAAGCAGCCAAGAAAACGGCGCGAGCGACCAAAGAAGCGATGCATGCGCGGATCGCGTTTGCGAAGCGAGTCGCGTTAGACCGACTCGGCGCGCGGCGAGAATCCTCTGCAATGGATTGTTGATCGCGTTCTGCGTCGCGTTGGTCGCGAGTTCCGCGGTTTTCGCGTTCAGCAAGGATCCGAAAAAATCCGTTTTCGGATACCGGTTCTACAACGTGTTGACGAATTCAATGACGCCGAAAGCGGACAGCCCTCCGGGCGGATTTTTGGCGGGAGATTTGGTGATTGTCAAGATGTGCGATCCGAGACTCATCGAGACGGGCGACATCATTACCTTTGCGGCGGACGAAAACGGCAACGCTTTTTTGACCCACAGAGTCGCGGAGATAAAGACTGAAGCGGAAGGAAAAAAAGGACTTTGGTTTGTCACTCGCGGCGACGCGAACAACGCGGACGACCCGCCGGTTCCTTCGGACAGGGTCGTCGGGAAAAAGGTTCTTACCGTTCCGAAATTGGGATTTGCGATCCAGCAGACACGGGAAAATCCGATTCCCGTCGCAATCTTTATCGTGTCGGCGTTCGGATTTATCATCGCGTTGCGTTACTGCTTCTCGATTCCGAAAGCAAAGACGGCGTTCGATCGAAAAAATCGCAAAACCTCGATATAATCTGTTCTTAAAAAAGACGGTTATACATAAATAAGTTGTGCTTACGGGCAAATAATCAGACTAGTTTAAGGAGTACAAAATGAAAAAAACATTATCAATCGGTGTGGCGAGCGCTCTCGCGATCGTCATGGTCATATCCGCGACTTTCGCTTGGTTTACGGCCAAGGATTCGGTGACCAACCATTTGGAGACATCTCGGATAACGGATGGTTCTGCGGGTATCGTGGAAATCTTTACGCCGCCTAAGGATTGGGTTCCCGGACAAACCATTACAAAAGAAATCTCCGTTGCGAACAACGGAAGCGGCGACATATTCGCGAGAATTTCATTCGAAGAAGTGATGAAATCGGTATCCGGAGCCGCCGTGGGTTCGCCCAAATCGGTCGATGATCCCTCGAACGCGGGGAAGATTCCCCAGTTGTTCAACGCGGATTCATATCTGCGCGGCGAATGGAAAACGCCTTCCGCAGCCGGGTTATCCGCTGTCAATGGACTTCCCGACGGCGTCGAAGTGCGCGTGCTGAAGAAGGAAGAGGGAAGCAGGACGTCTTATTCCTTCGTCGCCTTGTACAAGATCAAGAGCGATAACGGCTTTAAGGACAGCTATCAGAGGGTCACGGCCGATTTCGACGCGGATAAAGGCGTCTTGACTGTGTCGAATGTAACATTCTGGGATTTCGGCGCTATGATCGAGACGAAAGCGCTTTGGGCGGACTTCAATCCGTCTCAAACAGGCGGTACGTTCACCGCGCCTCCCGCAGTATCGGCCATCAATACCCCCATTACCGATAAGGGAGGTAAGATCAAGTTGAACTACAGCGACGAAGCTGTCAAAAATGCGAATCCGCAAAAGGGCAAATGGTGGTACAGCTCTGCGGACGGATACTTCTATTACATCGGAAAGATCGAGGCCGGAAGCATCACCAATCCGCTTTTGGACAGCCTGAGTTTGGATCCCTCCGCGGGCTCCGCTTATTCGAACATGAAATTCGATCTGATTGCAAACATGGAAGCGATTCAAAATACGGAAGCCGCTCTTGTCGCGGTCGACGGTTGGAATATAGGTTCGCAGACGAAACTGCTGAATGCGCTTAAGGAATTCTGCGCGTAACTCGCGATGAGGAATTGACATAGGTATGTCGGGAGGGACAGAGTTTTGAAGCATTTCATTAAAATCGCGATATTCATCGTGTGTTGCGCGACTATGTTGCATGCAATGCCCGTAAGCGCGGCGACGAACAGTCTCCCGCCCGGCATGCTGATCGATGATCAAAACGGGATTCGGGTAAATCGCGACGGTGTATATTTTATCGAGGCCGTCGACTTGAGGCCCGGGGAAATCATCACAAAGACATTAACCATTAGAAACACGGAAAAGGCTGCGCCGCCGTTCAAGCTGTATATGACGGCGCAGCCGCTGGAGAGCGTCGGTCCCGTCGATCTGAGGGACAAGGTTCAATTGAAATTGGATCTGGCGGGCCGACAATTGTATTCGGGACGAATTCGAGGCGACGAGGATGTCGATATGATACAAAATGCGCTTGATTTGGGAACATATTCCTTTGGAAACGAACGGACGATGGATATCACGCTGACAGTTGACAAGGATATGCCGATGTCCTACGAGAAGAGCGCGGCGGATATCAGGTGGCATTTCTATGCGGTCAGGGATGAATCGGCCGATCCTCCGAAAACGGGGGAAACGCTTCAAAACGGTTTGTTGTTGCTCGCGGCGGCCCTCATGGCGGGCGCGACGACATTCCTCATCATCCGAAAGGACAGGGAAGGAGTCCGAGAATGAAATCGAACGACAAGATCATGAAACGCGACGCAAAGGGAAAAAGCATTTTCTCGTCCATAAGCCGCGCGACGAGCGGAAAAAGAGCGCTGCTGCCGATATTTTCCGTTGTTCTCTCAGCTTGCCTTTTGCTCGGCAGCACGTACGCATGGCTGAGAGCATCGGATTCGGTGACCAACCGCATTCACGCGCCGCAATACCTGTTTGACGTTCCGGTCTTCGATGCGTTCGTTCCGCCTTCCGAGCCGATCAAACCCGGAGACGATCCGTTCGAAAAAAAGGTGGGCGCGGAAAACAGAGGAGACTTGCCCGGGTTTGTGCGATTGTTGGCCTTGCCGACGGTCGTGGCTGCCGACGGACTTACGGTTCTCCCGGCGCGCATGGGCGAGGAAATTGTCGCGGACATCAACACGGCGGATTGGGTCGACGGCGGCGACGGTTACTATTATTATTTGAAAAAATTGCCTGCGAAGGAATCGACGACGAGACTATTCACCGGCATAAGGCTTGCCGAGAATTTGGATGCGCGGTATAAGCGGGCGTCGCTCAAAATTGAAGTCAAATGCGAGGCTGCCGGCACGGGGGGCTTGGATTACCGCATGGGTTGGTGGGGCTCCGAGGCGCCGCCGTCCGACGCGAAGTTGCTTGCCGTCGACAATGTTCTGCGGGAGCTTGTAAACTAAAGGAGGTATCATTGTTATGAAAGCGATCCGGATCAAAAAAGACCGGGGAACGCGCAATAGGTTTGCCGTCCGCGCGGCGGCGGTGTTCTTGATAATCGCCATGGCCGCGGGAATGTCCTTGAGCTTTGCCGCGACGGCTCCGACCGTCACGAAGTCGGCGCGGATTTTTCCGAACGGATCCATCGACAACGGCACGGAACGGTCTCCCGTAGACGTGGATATAGATGATTTCATCGAATACATCATCAAGATCAACAATCCGCACATTTCGGGGCAGACGCCCGCCTATGACGTTTTATTCGTGTTGGATTGGTCGTATTCGATGAATTCAGGCTATGAGGATTCGCAATTGCCCAACAAGCAGTTCCCCATATCTCAGACGGCTCGAATGCGCGCGAAAAGCACCGTCGAGACGCTCAGTCAGCAGGTATTCTCGAGATATCCGCAAAGCCGTATCGCGCTCATGGGCTGCAACAGCAATACGCGAAATTCCGGAGACCCCTCGCATACTTACTTTCAAGTAGATACCGAATTTGTTGATTCATCCCAATACAGTACGGTAATTAAAAATGCGTTCTCCAAGGATCCGGAGCTGCGTTTGGACGACAACGCGATGTTTCTCAAGGCCGCGGTCGATAAGATGGAGGGTATCGCATCAAGTTACGGCGGAGGGAAGAATCCGTACCGCCCGAGCATAAAAGAGGCTCCCAGATCAACGATCAAGCCTCGCGAAAAGTCCGCTTCGCGAATTCCCGTCATCGTTATGATCTCCGATTTCCAACTCGGCATGGGTGATTTCGGAGACGGAGTTACCGGAAGCGGAGGGAACTGGAGCGATTTGCACAGCCAAGCCGAGAGGTTTAAAACGGCTTATCCTGAAGGCATATTGCTCGCCGCGCGCGCGGATACAGCGGAGAGCCGCTTGACGCATAATGACAGATTTTGCGGCGATGAGCATAACTCGAAAATGGACGAGACATTCGTCGAACTCGGAGGCACAGAAAACGGGCAAAACCGTTGGGGCTGGGTCAAATTTCTGCCCAACCAAACGCAAAGTTACCAGGATTCGTTGCTGTTTTCGATAATTAAAGAAAAGGTGGCCGTGCCTTCGCCTGTCGCAACGATAAAAGACCTTCTGCCCGAAGGCCTGGAGTATGTCAGTTCTTCTCCGCAAGGGAGACGGAATACCGTTGGCGCGCGCGATCAAATCACTTGGGATTACAGCTCGTTGCCCGGCGGCGAGACCGAGGTAAGAGTGGTCGCTAAGGTCAAGAACTACGGAACCTTTGTAAACAAGGGCGAAGCCGTAATCGAAGGATACGGCGTAATTCCCTCGAATCCGACCTATCACAGGGCGAGACCTTTGACCGCGTCGAAGATCGCGCAAGTAATGCCAAAAGGCGCGCCCGACACGGGTACGGAAGAAAATCCCGTTCCCGTAAAGGTCGGAAATATCATCATGTATACCGTTCGCGCGGACAATCCGACCTCGTCTGACCTGACCGATGTCAGGGTTACCGATCTGCTTCCCTTGGGCACGAAATTTGTGGGCGGCGAACTGCCGGGAACCGTAACGAGCGAAGACGGACGCGACAGGGTGACTTGGACCGGACAGACAATTCCGCCGGGCGGCAAGGATTTTAGGTTTTACGCTGAAGTTCAAATGGCGAGAAAGCTCATAAACTCCGCCGAGGTCTCGATCGACTCTTCGCGGAAAGCCACGACGAACAAGACCTATCACGATGCCGGCGATACTGATGAGACGCTCAAACTTCACATTAGACAGATCGTGCTCGATCGAAACAACAGCAAAATCGAACTTCCCGAAAAAGCGTTTATGCGGCTGACGAATGATGGAATTACGACAGGCATCACCGCTGAATCCGGCGTACACGGCGGCAGAGACATCGCATTCGCCGATTACGTCATCACGACGACTGCTTCGGATAGGACCTGTGCGGTCGCGGACATCATCCCGCAGTATTACGAATACGCCGGGTATATCGCGACATCCGAAAAAGTCGCGCACGATCCGACCGAGAGGCTGCACGGCGGAATATCTCTGGATTACGGCGCGAAAAGCGAATACTGGGTGACAGTGTACATACGGCCGAAAGCGACGCCTCTCGGCGATCACACTTGGGATTTCCGCACGAACTATTTCGGAGAGATTTTTAACGCATGAGGAGATTTTTTCTCGCAACTTCACTGATTCTTACCTGCGCCGTATTGCTCGTCTGCGTCGGCCGGCTTTCCTCCGAGTATGAGGATCGAGCCGCCGCGGACGATCAACGGCGCGTCAAGCCTGCGGTTCCCGTCTTCGGAGCATCGGCCGATATCGCGGCCGACGAGGAATCGCTCCCCGCAATCGACTTTTCAGGTCTCTTGGCCGAGAATGGAGAGATTGTCGCGTGGCTCACAGTCGACGACACAAACATAGATTACCCCGTGACGCAGGCCGCGGACAATCGCTACTATCTGACGCATACGGCGAAAAACAAATACTCAAAGCAAGGCTCCGTGTTCTTGGAATTTCGCAACAATCCGGATTTCTCCGATTTTAATAATGTGCTGTACGCGCACAACCTGAAAAGCGGCAGGATGTTCGGTCAGTTGGTTAAATTCAAAGACAAGGATTTCTTTGATCGACACAGAACGGGAACGCTGTATACGCCGAACAGAACATTTCGACTGACCTTTTTTTCCTGCGCCGTCACGGATCCCGTGAGCGAGTACTACCGTTGCGCGTTCGCGTCGCCCGGAGATCGCGCGGAGCATATGCGGATGCTGAAGGACCGCGCGCTGAATTGGCGCGAGATTCCGGTCGATGCGGATACGGACAGACTGCTTGTTCTCTCAACCTGCTCCTATGAGTACAAGGACGCGCGAACCGTCGTGATCGCTAAAGCCGCGTGAATGCGCCGCAATTGAAACGCAAAAACGTGCCCTGTTGAACGCATTGCGCAAACATGGTACAATTTTTCATATTGCACATCGCGGATTTCCTATTTAAAACGCCGAAGGAGCAGAATATGGCATACTATTACAAAGAGCCGTCGCGTACGTTCAACGAATATCTTTTGGTTCCGGGGTATTCGTCGAAGGACTGCATTTCGGAGAATGTGGATTTGTCCACGCCTGTCGTCAAGTATCGAGAGGGAGAGAGGCCGCCGTTGCGCAGCAACATTCCTCTGGCGTCCGCGATCATGCAGGCAGTTTCCGACGACCGCATGGCCGTCGCCCTCGCGAAGGAAGGCGGCATTTCTTTCATATACGCATCACAGAGCATTGAAAATCAGGCGGCTATGATTCGTCGGGTCAAAGATCACAAGGCGGGATTCGTCCGCTCCGACAGCAATATCAGACCTGAGCAAACGTTGCGAGATGTGTTGGAACTCAAGAAAAAGAGCGGACACAGCACCATAGCGGTCACGGAGGACGGGACGGCCGACGGGAAGATCGTTGGCATCGTTACGAGCCGCGATTATCGCGTGAGCCGCACGCCTTTGGACATGAAGGTGCGGGAATTCATGACGCCTTTCGAGGGACTCGTCTGCGCGGAAGACGGCGTCAGCTTGTCGGAGGCGAACGACATCTTGTGGGATCACAAGCTCAATGCTCTGCCGATCATCGACAAAAACAGGCGGTTGACGCATTTTGTGTTCCGCAAGGATTATGACAGTCACAAGGAAAATCCTCTCGAACTCTTGGACGAACAGAAGAGGTACATCGTCGGCGCGGGAGTGAATACGCGTGATTACGCGGAACGAGTTCCTGCGTTGGTGGATGCGGGGGCGGACGTCCTATGCATAGACAGCAGCGAGGGTTTTACGGAGTGGCAAAAGGAGACGCTTGCTTTCGTGCGGCGCGAATACGGCGACAGCGTGAAGATCGGCGCGGGCAACGTGGTGGATCGCGACGGATTCTTGTTTCTGGCTGAGGCGGGGGCGGATTTCGTCAAGGTCGGCATCGGCGGAGGATCCATCTGTATCACGCGGGAACAGAAGGGCATCGGGCGCGGGCAGGCGTCGGCGATCATGGATGCGGCTGAGGCCAGGGACGATTATTTGAAAAGAACAGGATATTACATCCCGATCTGCAGCGACGGCGGTATCGTCTACGATTATCATATGACCGTCGCGTTGGCCATGGGCGCGGATTTCATGATGCTCGGGCGGTATTTCGCTCGCTTCGACGAGAGTCCTACCGCGAAACTCAACGTCAACGGGAATTACGTCAAGGAATATTGGGGCGAGGGCTCAAACCGCGCGCGCAATTGGCAACGGTACGACATGGGCGGCGACGCTAAGCTCTCGTTCGAGGAGGGCGTGGATTCATACGTTCCGTACGCAGGGTCTTTGAAGGGCAATGTGAATCAGTCTCTCGGGAAGGTGAAATCGACGATGTGCAACTGCGGCGTCACGAATATCCCCGATCTGCAGAAGAATACGAAGCTCACATTGGTGAGCGCGACGAGCATAGTGGAGGGCGGCGCGCACGACGTGATTTTGAAAGAGCCCGGCGGGAATGTCGGCAGATGACGAGTTTCTTCGGCCGGCGGAAGATCGTTTCGCAAACGATGTTCGCGGACTGCGGACGAAAAAGGTTACAGTTCAAGGATTCAAAATGAGGACGGGGCATGAATTTTGAGAGCATATGGGTTGTGGATTTTGGCGGGCAGTACAATCAACTGATCGCTCGGCGCGTGCGCGAAGCGCGCGTCTACTGTGAGATCGTGCCGTACCAAAAGTGCGGCGAAAGACTCAAAAATGGGGAGAAACCGCGCGGCGTGATCTTCACGGGCGGCCCGAACAGCGTCTACGAGGAAGGTGCGCCGGGCTTGCCGCAGTCGTTTTTCGAGATGGGCATCCCGATCCTCGGCATCTGCTACGGGGCACAGCTCATGGCATATGCGCTGGGCGGCAAGGTAAACAGTCCCGATTTCAAGGAATACGGCAAGGTCATCATATACCGAGGGAGCGGCGCGCCCTCGAAAGCGTACGGCGCGAAGTCGTCCGATAAGAGCGGTGCGACTCGAGCCTCCGGCGACGGTCGCTCGGCCGATGCATGCGAGAGCGAATTGTTTTACGGCATCGCGGACGTACAACACTGTTGGATGAGTCATACGGATTATATCGCAGAGGCTCCCGACGGATTCACCGTGACCTCGTTCACTGACAATTGTCCCACCGCTTCAATGGAGGATGCCGCTCGAAAACTCTACGGTGTTCAGTTTCACCCGGAGGTTCATCATACGCCCTTCGGACAAAAGCTGTTGAAAAATTTTCTCTACCGAGTATGCGGGTGCAAAGGCGATTGGACGCCCATGAATTTTGTCGGATCCAAGATCGAGGAGATCAAATCGCTTGTTGGCGATAAAAGAGTACTGTGCGCCCTTTCCGGAGGCGTGGATTCATCTGTCGCCGCCGTATTGACGCACAGAGCCATCGGTGACAAGCTCACCTGCGTCTTTGTCGACCACGGCCTGTTGCGCAAGGGCGAAGCGGATCAAGTCATGGATGTATACGGCAAGCAATTCAACATGAGAATCATCCGATCAGACGCCGCCGAACGTTTTTTGTCCAAACTCGCGGGCGTGGATGATCCCGAACAAAAGCGCAAGATCATAGGAAAAGAATTCATAGCGGTCTTCGAGGAGGAAGCGCGCAAACTCATGAAAGAAGTCGCTGGATTTGCGGACGAAAGCGAGGCGGTCGCTGTTTCCGCGGATGCGACCGCAAGCGGAGCCGCAGACATCTCATTTTTGCTGCAAGGAACGATTTATCCCGATGTTGTGGAAAGCGGGGGCGGCGGAGGCGGCGCCGCCGTCATCAAGTCGCATCACAATGTGGGCGGTTTGCCAGCCGATATGGGCTTGAAGCTCTTGGAACCCCTGCGCCTGTTGTTCAAGGATGAAGTGCGCGCGGTCGGCGAAGAACTCGGTATCGCACCCGAACTCGTATGGAGGCAACCCTTCCCCGGCCCCGGTCTCGCCATCCGTTGCCTCGGCGCAATCACACCCGAAAAACTCCGGATCATTCGCGAATCCGACGCCATATTGCGAGAGATCATTGACGCATATAACGAAAACCTATTCCGCAAAACCGGCAAACGCAATTACGGAGCGGGTTACGGAGATGACGATACGGAATGCGCAGTGTGGCAGTATTTCACTGTATTGCCGGATATTCGCAGTGTCGGCGTCATGGGCGATTCCCGCACCTATGACTGTGCCGTGGGTATCAGAGCCGTAACCTCCGTCGACGGCATGACATCCGACTGGGCACGGCTTCCCTATGATCTGCTCGAAACCATCTCGAACCGTATCGTAAACGAAGTGGACGGCGTCAATCGCGTGTTGTACGACCTAACCGCGAAGCCGCCCGGTACGATTGAGTGGGAATGATGGATGGTTTGGACGCGTGTCAGGGGGACGTATAACTTGACACAGCGCTTGATACTGCGGCTTCCCGCATATTATCATTGGTGCAGAGGTGATTGACATGCCCAGGGTTGCTCGAGCAAAAAGTGAATCGGGGATATACCATGCCATGTTACGCGGCATCGACCGGACCCAATTATTTTATGATGATTCCGATCGTATCGCGTTTTTATCCCGACTGCAACGCTGCAAAAATGAATGCGGTTTTCAGTTGTACGCTTATTGCCTCATGGACAATCACGTACATCTGCTCATAAATGCGGACACCTGCGGTTTGTCGCTTGTTATTAAAAAGATCGCCCTCAGCTATTCTCATTGGTTCAATAATAAATACGACCGGTGCGGGTATTTGTTCCAAGGCAGGTATAAGAGCGAGCCTATCGACAATGACAGTTATTTTTTATCAGTTCTGAAATATATTCACAACAACCCGGTCAATATCGGTGAGCCGGCAAACGCGTGGACCGGTTACGATGAATATATCGGCGCGGCGCAATCTTCGTTGGTCGATACGGAGTTTGCGTTATCATTGTTTTCGACAGAACCCGCCGAGGCAATATCTAAATTTGTTATATTTATGAATGAAAGTAAAAATAAGGGTATTGGTGACAACAAAGAGCGCAGGAAAATTCGCGATTTGGAAGCTGCGGAAATAATAAAGAGGATTGCCAACGTAAAAAACTGCCTTGACCTAATTGGAATAGAGAGAGAAAAAAGAAATCAAATAATAGCTTCTCTCAAAGAAGAAGAACTTACCATACGCCAAATATCACGACTGACCGGCATTAATCGGGGGATAATACAGAGGGTAAGACGTTAGAGTTTCGGCGGGATTGCGGCACCATGGATGTGTCGAGTTATACGTCCCCATGACACACGACGGGATTGCGACACGTTGGGTGTGTCGAGTTATACGTCCCCTTGACACACCCAGGAGGAATTGTTATGAGAAATAATCGTATTTTTGCATTGTGTTATCGACTCATCGCTTTCGCCCTGTGTTTGTTCGGCATATTGTACACGACAGGCGCATTCTCGGGAGAAATCCGGTGGACGATGTTCTTGTACTATACGACGGAAAGCAACATCCTAGTCCTGATCATGTTCGGCCTGCTGGCGATCAAAACCGCGCGCGATTTGAAGCGCAACGGCGCGCACGGGCCGACAAGCTATTTCGAACGATTGTCGGCTGTCATCACGCTCGCCATCACCGTGACCATGTTGATCTTCTGGGGCTTGCTCGCACCGTATATAGGCGGGATGATGGATCTGCTTGCCTATTCGAATCTGCAACTGCACACCTTTACGCCGCTTTTCATGATCTTCGATCACTTTTTCTTTGCCCACCCCGGAAGGATGAAACGGCAAGATCCCTGGCTGTTTGCGCTCATTCCGTTCACGTATTTCATACAGGCGACGATTCTCGGATTTTCGGGTGTGAGATACGGTATTTCAGGCACGGGATCCTCTCGTTTTCCGTACTTTTTCATCGATTTCGATCTTCTGGGCGCTCGCGTGTTTCTGTATGTGGCGGCCATCACGGTATTCTTCGTCGGATTCGCCTATCTGATGCTGTGGTATGACGGCAAACGAGCCTCGAAACGGCAGTTGACCGATCAAGAGGAAACGGAGCGATCGTATGCGTTTGTTCATCGCCGTTAATTTCTCGAATACCGTCCGCGAACGTTTGTTTGCGTTGCGCGACGAAACAATGCGCCGTCATTCCGTCGATCCGCTATCGCCGTCTGAAACGCGAAAGCCTGAGCGCACGACTCCGGATGGAGTGAATCGCCTTCCCAATCGGCGACCGACAAAGTACAGAACCGCACTGCCGATGACCTGCAAGGTCAATATCATGACAGCGCATTGCAGAAAAAAGGCATCGGGCAATATGTTGATAACGGGATCCGTCTTGTTGTTGAACATCCAAAAATCGTTGTCGAAAAAAGCCTCATGAAAGAAGACGAAGAATCGATCCCAATTCACCGCGATGAGCGCGCCGGTCGCAAGCGGCAGAACGAGAGAACAGACGGCGCCGAGTTTCAAAAACGAGGTGCGTCGTTTGCGCAGTTTGCGGATGCATACGGCGACGCATCCGGCAAAGGCGACGAACATCAATCCCTGAACCGAGGCGAAGATGCGTTTGACCTCCTCAAAATGTATACGCCCTCCTTCCGACATAGGAAAGGAGGGAAATACCAAGGGCTTATTCGAAAAAATCGAGTTATAGGATATGAGCGCGTCGTAATTCGCTTTGATTTCCTCGACGGAAAGTCCTGACGCGGCAGGTATGTCGAGACGGGTGATGTTGAAATAATAGAACGGTCGAAAGTTCAGCGTGAACGTCACTGCAAAGGAGAGCAAGAATATCGTCAGCAAAAATGCGGCCGCCATATCGGAAACGGCGCATTTCTTTTTTTCGACGTTTTTGATGTTTGACATGTCGACTCCATATGAAAACCACGCATCATTATGCGCATCCGGATCAAATCACGCGGAGTTTGCGAATTCGGCGACGGGCTTGCCCTCTCTTGTCGTATCCGGCGATTTAAAAAACAAAAATGCGCGTCTAACTCGCGATTTTCGCGCCGGCGCGTTTTTTCTTCCTCCGGCGATGCATGATAACGATCGGCGCATACATGACAATCCATATGAATACAAGTATTCCGATGGTGCCGAAAACGTAGCCGGGGTTGCCGAGGAAGGTCTCCAAAAGCGCCATGGGGGATCCCGGAGACGATTCATTGATGAAGAAGAAATTCGTGTCCAATGCATGATTTAGATGATAGATGATGGGTACGGTGACGAGCAAATACAAAGAAGGCACCCACAGTCGCTTCACGCTCGGACGTATTTCGCCCGTGCCCAAAAGCATGAACGGATAGGTCAATTCCAACATGTGAATGAAAAAACTTTGCAGACAGAAGATGTTCAGAATGGGATACATCGTCCAATCCGCAAACAAGAGCGCGGAAACCGCCCCCGGAATCGACAGGGAATAGAGAATTTCGCCGACCGCCTTGTTCGGATACGCGGCATGTATCGCAATCAGGAAAATACTCATGCCGCAGAGATGCAACGGCAGGAGATCCCACGTGTATACGCCCAGAGCGGCGACGATGATCTGCTTCGCCGCCTCCATCAAAACGATGGCGGCCGCTACGCCGATGCGCATACGACGACGCGTTCTCAGGCCGGCTCGTTTGTACAGTCGGTAAAATGTCACGATGAAAGCCGCAATCCCGATCAGGAACAGGATGTGCGCCAAACCGTGAAATTTGAAACCGACGCCTTCGGGAATCTGATCCCGATATGTAATGAATAATTCTCCGACTGACATAATAAGTACATTATACTACTGCACGAAACAGCAAATCAATACCCCAAAAATCACTTGAATTAAAGTGCGTTGTCGTGAAAAAGCCGGCCGTACAGGCCGACTTTTCCTTATTATGCGGATCTCGATCCCTCGAAATCAAACTTCCTTGATCTTCGTTTCCAAGGTGATATCCAATTCCGCGGCCCTCTCGAAATAGTAATCGACTTCCGGATAGGTGAGCATGTCCGAGGTGATCAATCCGGTCTGTTCGTATTTGTCGTTTACGAACATCTTCGTGAACAGAAACCCGCCCTGCCCCGTAATGTACATCTCGGATGTGATGCCCGAGCGCGCGAACGAATCCTCGAGGCCGGGCGCGTACACATGGGTTTCCGCTTTGACGTCCTTCCCATCCTTTTTTCCGTAGGCCTCGACGACCATGCAACCTGTATCGGATACGAGACCTTCGTCAATAATGGCTTTGATCTCATCCTTGAACTTCGGCGCGGGCGGAACATGCGCCAACACGAAATCGAAGGGGACGATCTCCCGACCATTGAACATTTCCGGGGCTTTCGACAACAAACCCGCTCTGTAAAGCGGCTCCGCAAATCGAATGCCCACGCCGCCGTACTTGAAATAGATATTCCTCGCGCCCTTAAAATATTCCTTCGAGTTGAGTCCCATGTACACCGGCTCGTCGTGCGCGTGTTCCACGCACGTGACCTCCCCATCCGTATAATCGTACTTGCGCCTGACGGGCAGTCCGAATGCCGGCGTCCTCACAATCTCGCCGTCGATATAGGCGAAAGCATCCTCGCTCATGTCGCTCAGCGCGGTCACGGGAGACCACCAAAACGGTTGGAATCGCTTTGCTTCCACGCCCTCGTACACGATGTTGTAAATGGTGTCGCAACTGTCCAAATCCCTTACCGCGACGCGCGTCGCCGCGCAGATCAGACCCGGCGCGGATCCGGTGCCAACGACGGCCAATCTGCCGGCCTCTTTGAATTTCGGACCGTATTCGCTGCGCATGAATTTGATTCCCTCGACCCAGTCGTCGTCCAAAGAACCGGTGAACATTCCTTCCGCCGCCGCGAAATCCTGATAGTTCGCGTTGACCGCGACAGCCGCGTCGAGGACATTCTTCCCGAACATCAGGGGCAACGCGTTGACGATGAGATCGACTCCTCGCGCCGCATCGGCGATGCTGTCCTTATCGCTTGCGTCGACGGATACGCCCCGCGCCTTGCCGAGTATCTTGACCAATCCTTCCACAGCGCTCAAATCGCGATCCGCGCATATGATTTCATCAACGTTGGGTTCCTCGTCCAATCGCTGCGCTACGGTCGAACCCTGCGCGCCGACGCCCAATACCAATATCCTCTTTCCCATAATCATCGCCTCCCTATGATTCGATCACTTCCGCCGGTGTCTTTAAATAATTGCCTTTATCAAGAACAGTACACGATCCGTATTGTCATCATACCACTGCGCCTACCCGCGCGCAATTGCGAAAAAAGTATCCGTGCAACTTTTTTTCGGCGCTCGCTTGCTGTCTTTGATGCGAACGCATCTGAGGCTTGCTCTTTGCGCTTCTTCAGCCGCCTTTAGCAAACAGGCGTATCTCCGCGATGAGCGCGTCGAACTCATGAATCCCGTTTGCCGCGTTTTTCAGCGCAGTCACGCCGTATTCGCCCTTGAAATACCAACCGACGTGCTTGCGCATTTCCCGAACAGCGACGCGCGTACCCTTCGCCTTTGCAGTCATCTCCGCATGTCTGACAAAGAGATCTGTTTTCTCGGCGCGGCTAGGCGCGGCAGCGCGTATCTCGTCTTCGTCCGCATCGCGAAGACGCAACAGAGCCTCCCGAAAAATCCATGGATTGCCCAGAGCGCCTCGCGCGATCATCACGCCGTCGCAGCCGGTTTGAGCCAACATTCGCACGGCATCCGCACCGTTCATCGCATCGCCGCTGCCGACGACGGGTATTTTCAACGCCGCTTTCACATCCGCGATAACGCTCCAATCGGCTTTGCCGCTGTAATACTGCTCGCGCGTCCGGCCGTGGACGGCGACAGCCGCGGCGCCGGCGTCTTCCATGCATTTCGCGAATGTTACGGCATTGACGCCTTCCCGATCAAATCCCGCGCGCATCTTTACCGTAACGAATTTTCCCGTACGCGCGGCTTCGATTGCCATCGCTTCCGTGACGCGAGCCGCGCGCTCCGGATCTTTCATGAGCGCAGAGCCTTCTCCGTTTTTCACAATCTTTGTCACGGGACATCCCATGTTGACGTCGATCAAGACATCCTCCGTCTCGGATATCTCCTTCACTGCAGCGGCCATGATCTCAGGCTCGTTGCCGAACAATTGGATTGCTGCGGGTTTTTCTTCATCGTCGATTCGCAGGAGTTCGCGAGTCTTCTCGCTTCCGTACCAAATGCCCTTTGCGCTGACCATCTCGGTATAAACCAAAGCCGCGCCCTTTTCGCGGCACAGCTTTCGAAACGTACCGTCCGTTATTCCCGCCATGGGTGCGAGGATGAACGGATTTTCAATTGTTATATTCCCTATTTTCAACCGATTCGAAGCCTTCGTCACTCCGTTCCCGATGCGATCTCGCGAATTTCGGACTGCTCGTCCGCGTCAACGCTTCTGTCCGGCCCAAATTTTTTATTTTTTTCGTAAATATGGCAAAGACCTTCCAAGGTCAGCATTTTATCCACATAATCTATGCAGTCTACACCTTGTTCCATCATGGACG
>JAIRTJ010000195.1 GCA_031254995.1 Eubacteriales Family XIII. Incertae Sedis bacterium | reverse complement strand
GGACGGTTGACGGGCGAAGAAGAATATGCAGTTAAGGAGGCAGGAATGGCAAAGAAAAACAAGATGAAAACCCACAGAGGCGCGAAGAAGAGATTCAGGCTCACGGGTTCGGGAAAGCTGAAGAGAAACAAGGCGTACAAGAGCCACATCCTCACGAAGAAGTCCGCGAAACGCAAACGCGGTCTGCGGCAGGCGACCGTATTGACGTCCGCCGACATCAAGAGGATCAAGCGCGCGATGGGCATGTAACGAAAACGACGAACGGGACGGGCGTATTTCGATCCCCCGCGCGACACGCGGGAGAAAGCAAACGCATTCACGGTACCCGA
Source organism: Eubacteriales Family XIII. Incertae Sedis bacterium (assembly GCA_031254995.1). Classification (GTDB taxonomy): domain Bacteria; phylum Bacillota; class Clostridia; order Peptostreptococcales; family Anaerovoracaceae; genus JAISGB01. The sequence continues at coordinate 3,642 of JAIRTJ010000195.1, read as the reverse complement.
ACGGAAATGGAGGCATAAAATGGCGAGAGTGAAGAAGGGCGTAAACGCCCATAGGCGGCATAAGAAGATTTTGAAGATGGCTAAGGGCTATTACGGCCTGAAAAGCAAGGTGTTTCGCGCCGCGAATCCTGCGGTGATGCGCGCGCTTGCGTCCGCCTACGTGGGAAGAAAACGAAAAAAGCGAGATTACAGAAGGCTTTGGATTGCGCGCATAAACGCAGGTGCGAGACAAAACGGACTTTCTTACAGCAAGCTCATGAACGGCTTGAAAAAATCAGGCATCGAGATCAACAGAAAGATGCTCTCGGAGATGGCAATCAGCGATTCGGCGGGCTTTGCTTCGCTCTGCGAGGCGGCGAAGAACGCAGTCGGCCAATAAGGCCTTTGGAGGCGGGATATGAAATGTCCGTTTTGCGGCAACCCCGACACGAAAGTTATCGACAGCCGGCCGACGGAAGAGGGGCAGGCCATTCGCAGACGGCGCGAATGCGAGAGTTGCGGCAAGCGCTTCACCACGTACGAGAAGGTCGAGGAAATCATCCTCATGGTGGTGAAGAAAGACGGCCGTAGAGAGGCGTTTGATCGCAACAAGGTGATGAACGGCATCATCCGAGCCTGCGAAAAACGCCCCGTCCCCATCGCGGATATCGAAAAAATCGTATCCGCGATCGAGCGCGGCCTGAACAATATGATGGAAAAGGAAATGGAATCCAAGATCATCGGCGAATACGTCATGGAACACCTGAAGGATCTGGATGATGTCGCTTATGTGCGTTTCGCGTCCGTATACCGCCAATTCACGGACGCTGAAAGTTTTCGAAATGAGATAGAAAAACTGTTGCGCAACGGAGGAAAACGCGGCGCCGCGAAGAAACCGCCAAAGGGCGAGAAATCATGATCCGCGACATTCCGTTTCGCGTCGCAGTGGACGGCCCCTCCGGCGCGGGAATGAGTACGGCGGCCAAACGAATCGCGAAAGCTCTTTCGATCACCTACATAGACACGGGCGCCATGTATCGAGCCGTCGCGCTAAAGATATTGTCCGAAGGCGCGGACATCGACGATGCGGAGGCGCTCGCTCGCATGTTGGAAGATACGGACGTGGATTTCATCGATGAGCGCGCGGTTTTGGACGGTCGCGACGTGAGCGACCTTATCCGTACGCCGGAGGTCACAGCCATGGCCTCCGCCAGTTCTGCGCGCCCTGTTGTTCGCAGGAAGTTGGTCGCGTTGCAACGGAAGATGGGCGCAAAAAAAAGCGTGGTTATGGACGGTCGCGACATCGGCACGAACGTGTTTCCGAACGCGGAATTTAAATTTTTCATGATCGCTTCACCGCAGGAAAGAGCAAGGCGAAGATTTGCGGAGCTCGCGGAGAAGGATGATTCTCCGTCCTATGAAGAGGTGCTCGCGGCCATCTCCGAGCGGGATTACAACGATTCCCACAGAGCCGTCGACCCACTTGTCAAAGCCGAAGACGCCGTCGAGATCGACACAGACGGGATGACGATCGACGAGGTCTCGGAATGGATGTTGGGAAAGATTGTTGAAAGGCTCCCCGAAGAATGATATAATAAATTCTCTGTCTGACTGCGATTGCGGGATGGTCGTTATCCGAAAAAGGAGGTTGCGATCATGTCCGGAATCAAAGAAATGCCCAAGGCCGAACGGCCGAGGGAGAAATTGTTTGCGCAGGGAAGCGCCGAACTCTCCAATACGGAGTTGTTGGCGATTCTCATCGGAAGCGGAGGGAAAGGCGTGTCCGCGATGGCTCTCGCGGAGAAGGTTCTGGCGTTGGACGAACGGGGAATGCCATTTTTGTCCGTCGCGGCGCCCGAAGAGCTCTCGAACGTGCCGGGCATCGGCGTTGCGTGCGCCTGTCGCATAGCCGCCGCCGTTGAAATAGGCAAACGTCTCTCCCGTAACCGCAGAGAGAAGGTTCGATTCGGAACGCCGGAGGATATCGCGGCGTTGTTTATGGAAAGCATGCGGCACGAGACGAAAGAAGTGTTTCGCATACTTCTGTTGAACGCAGGAAACGAGATGATGGGAAGCGAACTCATCTCGATCGGAAACATCACGGGATCCATTGTCGATCCTCGCGATGTGTTCAAGCCGGCTGTGAAGCGCGGCGCGGCGTCCATCGTGTTGGTGCACAATCACCCCAGCGGCAATCCCCATCCCAGCGATGCCGACATTTCGGTTACGGAACGGATAGTGGAGGCCGGAAAAATTTTGGACGTCAAGGTGTTGGATCATCTGATCATAGGCGACGGTGATTTCATCAGCCTTAAAAGAGAACAACTTATGTAAAAGAAAGCGGAAAGTGAGGCGCTCGTCAATGTTCGGAAGCAGGGATGTCGGAATCGATCTCGGAACGGCAAATACGTTGGTCTATGTAAAGGGCAAGGGTATCGTCCTCAATCAGCCGTCGGTTATCGCGGTGGATACCTTTGCGCGACGCATTCTCGCCGTAGGCGTCGAGGCGAAGAAGATGATCGGGAAAACGCCCAAGCACATCCGGGTGGTGCGCCCGCTCGAGGACGGGGTCATCTCCGATTTCGAGATGACGGCGGAAATGTTGCGCGTGTTCATCGGCAAAGCGTTGGAGAAGGGTTCGCGCTTCTCGAAGATACGCGTCGTGATCGGCGTGCCGTCCGGCGTTACGGAGGTCGAAAAACGGGCGGTGGAGGAAGTGGTGCGCGAAATGGGCGCAAAGGATGTTTACATCCTCGACGAGCCCATGGCCGCCGCGATCGGTTGCGGACTGCCCATAGACGGGCCGGTCGGTTGCATGGTGGCGGATATCGGCGGCGGCACGTCCGACATCGCGATCATAGCATTGGAGGGAATCGTTACGAGCACTTCCCTTCGTCATGCGGGCGACAAGTTGAACGACGCGATCATCGCCTATATGCGCAAAAACTACGAATTGTTTATCGGGGAGAAGATGGCGGAGGAAATCAAGGTCGAAATCGGTTGCGCCTACCTCGACCCCGATGACGCAAACGCCGGGACTGAGGAATGGCCCGCGAGCGGTCGGGATATCGTCACGGGTTTGCCGCGGACTTACATCGTGACGTCGAGGGATATTTTCGATGCGTTAGAGGAGTCGATCGGCGTCATTTTGGACGGTATCAAGCTGACGTTGGAAAACGCTCCGCCGGCCATCGCCGCCGACATCGTGCGAAACGGCATCGTATTGACGGGTGGCGGCGCGCTCATCAAGGGTCTGGACCGGCTCATCTCCGAGCAGACCGGGTTGAATGTGAGCGTGGCGGACAACGCGCTCGAAGCCGTCGCGGAGGGTACCGGTACCAGCCTGTCCAACATCGATAAGTTGGAACGATACGCAAGCTACAACAAGAAGTAAAACGACGGGCGGATACCGCGCTTGCGCATTTCGCAAGTCGGCGGCGCAAGCAAGATCCGCGCGCTATCGTGTGTGAAAGTGTTTGATGCAATGAGATGGCTCGCAGCGCATAGGAAATTTACGATTGTCGCGACAATCCTGCTGGCTCTGTCAATTTTGTTTTTCGTCTCGTACGCGTTGCGAGACAGCGAAAGCGTCGTCGGGTAGGCGGCGGGTACCGCGGTTGAATATATTCAACAACCCTTTGTCATGCTTAGGGACGCCGTCGC
>JAIRTJ010000184.1 GCA_031254995.1 Eubacteriales Family XIII. Incertae Sedis bacterium | reverse complement strand
CAACCACCGCCCACGCGATGGAAAGACCGTCATAGGTACTCGTGCCGCGCCCAATCTCGTCCAGAATTACCAAGCTCTTCTCCGTAGCCGTATTCAAAATGTAAGCCAACTCGTTCATCTCGACGAAGAACGTGCTCTGCCCTTTCGAAAGATTGTCCGAGGCGCCGATCCTCGTGTAAAGGCGATCCGCCGCGCCGATCCTCGCGCTGTCGGCCGGGACGAAGCTCCCCGCCTGCGCCATGAGGACGATGAGAGCGGTCTGCCGCATGTAGGTGGATTTTCCTGCCATGTTCGGTCCCGTGATCAGCAACATCGTGCGATCCTTGCGATCGATGTAAACATCGTTCGGCACGAAAGCGGCATCGCCCATATTCTGCTCGATGACGGGATGGCGTCCCTTCACGATCTCTATGATGTCCCCGTCGTCCACTGCGGGCCGCACATAGCCGTATTTTTCGCCTGATTCCGCAAAAGCGTTCAAGACGTCCAAGGCCGCCAGAGCTTCGGAGGTGCGCTGTATTTCGGGAATGTAGGCTTGAAGTTTCAAGCGGATATCCGTAAATATCTCGTATTCCATACGATTGATGCCCGCTTCCGCGCCGAGTACCAAGGATTCGACCTCCTTTAATTCGGGCGTGATATAGCGTTCCGAATTGACCAAGGTCTGTTTTCGAATGTAGTTGTCGGGAATCAGATCTTTATGCGTGTTCGTCACGTCGATATAATAGCCGAATACGCGATTGTAACCGACTTTCAGGTTCTTGATGCCTGTCCGCTTCCGCTCCTTTCCCTCGAGCTCAGCGATCCACTGTTGGCCGTCTCGGATGGAATCCTTCAGCGCGTCCAAGGCCTCCGAATAACCTTCCTTGATCAATCCCCCTTCGCGAACGGAGAAAGGAGCGTCCTCCGCAATGGCAAACTCAATGAGTTCGCGAACGGCGGACAGGTCGTCGATGCGTTCGTTCAGTTCCCCGAGCAAGGAATCGGGCGCCGCGTCGCTCAATTCATTTTTGATCTCGGAGAGGGCTGTCGTGCTGTTTCGCAATGCGATGAGATCGCGCCCGTTTGCGTTGCCGTAGGACACGCGTCCCGCCAAGCGTTCCAGATCGTAGACGGATTTGAAATGCTCGCGCAGATTGTTGCGCATCAGTATCTCATCCGTCAGCGTCTCCACCGCGTCCAAGCGACGATTGACGGCTCCGACATCGATTAATGGTTCTTTCAACCATTTTTTCATTAATCTCCCACCCATCGCGGTCTGCGTCCTGTCGAGGATTCCGAGAAGCGAACCCTCCGCCTGTCGCTCAAACAGGGTTTCGGTCAGCTCCAAATTGCGAATGCTCGCCTTGTCCAGAACCATGCGATCCGTGAGATTATATACGTTGATGCGATTGATGTGCGACAACTGTTGCTTTTGGGTTTCCTCCAAATAGGAGAGCAATCCGTAAAGCGCCTTGCGGACGTTGATCTCCCCCTCGGCGACGCCCAAACGCGCGCGCCGAGCCGGTCCGAAAAACATCTCGAGCGCGCGTTCACCGCGTTTTTCATCGTAGTGCGCGTCGGAGAGAGACGAGGTATAGGCGTCTGTCTCCTCGCGAATCGCGGATTCCAAAGAGGACAGTTCATCCTCGCTCGACAAAATCGCCTCGCGCGCGCCTATGCGCGAAAGTTCGTTGATCAGCGTTTCCGCGTAATCCTTGCCGCCGATGGCTGCCGCCGACATCTCGCCCGTCGATATATCGCAATAGACCAAGCCGACGCCGTCCTTCCCTTCGTAAATCGACGCGAGATAGTTGTTTTCCTGCGCGTTCAGCATGGAATCTCCCGTTACGGTGCCCGGGGTCAATACGCGTATCACCTCTCGGGTCACGAGGGCTCTGGACGCCTTGGGTTCCTCCGTCTGCTCGCAGATGGCGACTTTGTAGCCCCGTTCAATGAGCTTCGCGATATAGGAATCCGCGGAATGAAACGGAACGCCGCACATCGGCGCTTTCTCGTTGTCTACGCCGCAATTCTTCTTCGTGAGCGTGATGTCCAAGACGGCGGATGCCTCGAGAGCATCGTCGAAGAACATCTCATAGAAATCTCCCAATCGAAAAAACAGGATGCAGTCCTTGTGGCGTTCCTTGATTTCCATGTACTGTTGCATCATCGGTGTAAGGCCGTTCATTATAAACCTATCCTATCCTTCTCGCGCGCCTCCCTCCGTTGCTCACGCCGATGTCGCGCGTCTGAAATATGCCAAAAACTCCACGTTTCCCTTTGCGCCCGTGATGGGCGATTCGACGACGCCGACGGAAACGAAACCGATATCGGCGGCGCTCTTCTTTACCTTCTCGACCGTCTCAGCGCGCACGGACGGATCCCGAATGATCCCCTTCTTGCCTACCTGTTCTCGCCCCGCTTCGAACTGGGGCTTGATCAGCGTCACGAGACTCCCGTCCTCGGACAACATCGCCTCGACGACGGGCAGGACGAGGCGCAATGAGATGAACGAGACATCGACAGCGATGAAATCCGGCGCCTCCTCGATCAAGGTCAAATCCAGGTGTCTGACGTTTGTTCTCTCGAGATTTACGACCCTCGGATCGTTTCGCAACGTCCAGTCCAACTGTCCGTATCCCACGTCGATCGCGTAGACCTTCGCGGCGCCGGATCGGAGCATGAGATCCGTAAAACCGCCCGTCGACGCACCGATGTCCGCGACCGTCTTTCCCTGCAAGTCGATATTCCACACCCGGAGAGCCTTTTCCAGTTTCAGACCGCCGCGAATGACGTACTTCAGCGCATCATCCGCGATCTCGATCTCCGCGTCCGCCGCGTATCGCGATCCCGCCTTCCATTCCCGCGCACCGTTCACGCGAACGACTCCCGCCATAACCGAAGCTCCGGCTCGCTCCCTCGATGGAAAAAAACCTCTTTCGACGAGAAGGACGTCCAAGCGGCGCTTTCCCTCGGGCGATGCCCCTCGATCCCGCGCTTCGGCCGGATCTTTCCGCGTCCCCGCGTTTCGCCTTCCGCCTTTATTCATCGACGGTTTTCGACGCGAAGATCCGGACG
>JAIRTJ010000181.1 GCA_031254995.1 Eubacteriales Family XIII. Incertae Sedis bacterium | reverse complement strand
TTGATTTCGTTGATAAGCATGGCTGCGGGGTTGCCTCTGTTTCTCGTTTTGCGAAAAAAGCGACTCTTCACCTCGGATCTCGTTGAAAAACGCGAGAAGATGCCGCCGACGCTCTTTCTGAAGATATTTGTCGTCGCCATGGGCGCGCAGTGGATCTTTAGCGCGGTCAGCATGGTTTTCGAATACGTCTTGGGGCAATTCGGACTCTCCGCGATGACGCTCTATGCGTCGAGCATGAACGCGCTCATGAATCCCATCGGTCTGCTCTATGCGATGCTTCTCGGTCCGATCATGGAAGAGATCATATTTCGCGGCGCGATCATGAAGCATTTGGAACGCTTCGGCGCAAACTACGCCATTGTGATGTCGTCTCTGTTCTTCGGGCTGTATCACATCTATCTCTACCAAGCTGCCTTTGCGTTTCTCGTCGGCGCGATCTTGGCCTACACGGCTCACAGGTATTCCATTAGATGGTCCATGCTCCTGCATATCCTGATCAACAGTTCCGCCTTGGGTACGGAGTTCCTGTTCGGCGCGGAAACTGCGATCTATGTCATGTTCGCGATCTGCATCGTTTCCGTCTTCCTGCTCGTGCGAAATCGATCAATCCTGCGGGAACAGATCGCGCGCGGCAAACCCGCCATGCCTAACGCTTTCCGTTATGCATTTTCCGGGGTCTCAGTGATCGTCGTATTCGCGGCCTTCATCGTCGCGAACATCACCATGATTGCGGTATCGACGCAGTAGAATTTCAGCAGAAATTCCGAACGTTTTCCCACCCCATTCCTTGTCTTATTTGCGCGAATATGATATATTTATTGTATGAGAAATTTCCTGTACAGCAAGAGCGACATCTTTGTCGCGATCGCGATCATCGCGGTCGCGGGGTTGATCATCTGGTCGCGCGTGGACGCCATCATGGAATTCCCCGGCGGCGACGAGGCGACGGGGACGAAGATCACCGATTCGGAAGAAACGACGCCCGCTCAAATCGAGGAATCCGAAACGCCGTCGACAGACGACAGCTCATCGACGCAACCGCCCGAAAACACCGAGGGCGTCACAGGTGAAAATTCCGAAGAGCAGCCTCCCGAGCAACCGACCTCCGCCAAATTCGTTGTGGAGATCGGTCAAGCGACTTCTGAAATTGCGAGCAACTTATCGGAAGAAGGCCTGATAAAATCAACGGATGAATTTCTGTCCGCGGTCAATGAAATGAACGCGGAATCAAAGCTGAAAGCAGGTGGGTTCGATATTCCGACAGGTGCGTCTGTAACGGATATCGTAAATATTCTGACCGGATAAAAAACGCCGCAGATATCACAAGATTCGCACGAGTCGCTGTTCCGACGCGTCGACGAGTTACGCGGTATTCAGCGCGCAAAAATATAAGTCGTTGCGCAAAATTCGCGCAATAAACAGAAAAAGGAGGTAAACTATGCCACTGGTAACTACCGAAAAAATGTTCAAGGACGCTTATGAAGGCGGCTACGCCATAGGAGCGTTCAACGTCAACAACATGGAAATCGTACAAGGGATTACCGAAGCCGCTTTCGAGGAGAAGGCTCCTCTCATCCTTCAGGTCTCCGCAGGAGCGAGAAAGTACGCGAAGCACGCTTATTTGATCAAATTGGCGGAGGCAGCGCTCGAGGACACAGATCTCCCCATCGCGCTTCACTTGGATCACGGCCCGGATTTCGAGACTTGCAAATCCTGCATAGACGGGGGATTCACCTCGGTAATGATCGACGGAAGCGCCGTACCCTTTGACGAGAACATCGCAATCACGAAGAAAGTCGTCGAATACGCTCACGCGAAGGGCGTCGTCGTCGAGGGCGAATTGGGACAACTCGCAGGCGTGGAGGACGACGTAAGCGTCGAACATCACTCCTATACGGATCCGGATCAAGTGCAGGAGTTTGTGGAAAAAACCGGCGTCGATTCGTTGGCGATCGCCATCGGAACATCTCACGGCGCGTACAAATTCAAACCCGGCCAAAAACCCCAACTCCGTTTCGACATCCTGGAGGAGATAACCAAGCGACTCCCGGGCTTCCCCATAGTGCTGCACGGCGCGTCGTCCGTAATACCCGAAATGGTTGAAAAGATCAACAAATACGGCGGCGCGATGCCCGACGCAATCGGAATTCCCGAGGAGATGCTAAGGCAAGCCGCTAAAAGCGCCGTCTGCAAGATCAACATAGATTCGGATCTGCGACTCGCAATGACCGCGACCATCCGCGAGCATTTCGCCCTGCATCCGTCCGATTTTGATCCTCGCCAATACCTGAAGCCCGCGCGAGCCGCGATCAAGGACATGGTCAAGCGCAAGATCGTGAACGTACTCGGTTGCGCAGGAAAAGCGTGAGGGCAAAGGCCGCAAATTTTTTATCCAAGGTAAATCCCGACCGGCGGACACATCCGCCGGTCGCTCATCGTTAAATATCCCCAAATAAAGGAGTTTTTACCGAAAAAGATCCGCCCCGGAAGCGACGCTCTTACACGCTCTCCTGCCCTTTTTGCAGAGCAATGGTTCCTGTTCGCGCCATTTCCGCGATGGAATACTTGGACAACAGATCGATGAGCAGATCCACCCGCTCCGGCCTGTCGTCAAACTCGATCATGAGGGTCGTATGTGAGATGTCAACGATCTCACAACCCATGATCTTCGCAATATCCACGATTTCTCCCCGTTTGGATTCGTCCACATTCACCTTTACGAGCGCAAGTTCCCGTCTTGTGATCTCATTCTCCGCAAGATTTCGCACCTTGAGGACATCGATCAGTTTGTTCAGCTGTTTCGTAACCTGCTCCGCCATGTAGTCGTCCCCGTCGACGATGATGGTTATGCGCGATATGAGCGGATCCTCCGTCGGTCCCACCGCGAGACTGTCGATATTAAATCCCCTTCTGGCGAACAGACCCGATATTCGAGACAATACGCCCGCTTTATTTTCTACCAACACCGCTATTGTATGCTTCACGATACACCTCCTGTATTTCTTGTATTGCTGTTTCAACGAGCAGTTTTCAATTGAAGTCCCAAATCCCTGCGTCTACAGCGAGCTCTCCGCTTCGTCAACGCGCACGGCCAAGAGATACGGCCCCTTGCGCTCTATCAACTTTTGCATCCCATCGCGCGCCCGCTCCCACGTGTCGACGGTATCGCCGGCTATGCCGTAAGCGCGCGCGATCGCGACGGGATCGGGACTTCCCGAAAGATCAACCGCCGTCTGCCTGTCGCCGTAACTGTCGGTCTGAATCTCGCGCACCAAACCCAATTTTCCGTTTACCATGACGACGACCTTCACGTCGATGCCATGTTGCACGACGGTGGCCAATTCCATCATGGACATCTGAAATGCGCCGTCTCCGCAGACGGCGACCGTAAACCTTCCATCCGACATTTCTCGCGAAGCGATTCTCGCGCCCGCAGCCGCGGCAATGGCGTAGCCCATGGTACCCATGCCTCCTGTCGTGAGAAATCGCCCGCCCGTCCGAATATCGATGTTTCCGGCCGACCAGAGTTGATTTTGTCCGACGTCCGCACAGTAGATGAAATCATCAGGCAAAGCTTTCGACAATTCGTTGACAAAGCGCTTGGGATTCACGCCGTTGACGCGGTCGCTCAGGTCGATCCGTCGACTCGCCTTCTTCTCCGTCAGGAATTCGACCCATTCGTCGCTCTTTCTTGCGGGCGAATGCGATAAGACCTGTTCCATGACGGTCTTCGCGTCGCCTACGACGGGAAGAAACGTATCCAGGTTCTTGCCGATCTCAGCCGGATCGATGTCGATGTGGATGATCTTCGTTCTGCGCTTGACCTTGTCCGGAAGAAGAACCGCCCGATCTGACACTCTCGCGCCTATGAGAATCAGGATATCCGCCTCGCTGATGGCATCGTTCGCCGTGGATTTTCCATGCATGCCGACCTGCCCCATGTACAAGGGATGCGACGTGGGTATCGCGCCTATGCCCATGAGCGTGGAGACGACGGGAATATTGATCGACTCCGCGAACTCCCGAAGCGTATCCTGCGCCTTTGCGGCGAATACTCCTCCGCCCGCACAGATCAGCGGATACTCCGACTGTTCAAGCGCGCGAATCACGCGTTTGATCTGCCCTGCATGCCCGCGAATCGTCGGTCGATATCCGCGTATGACCGCGTCCTTCGGAAAATCGAATTTCGCTTCGGTCATCTGGATATCGAAGGGTACGTCGATGAGCACGGGGCCGGGTCTTCCCGTAGCCGCAATGTGAAAAGCCTCCTTGACGATTCTCGGAAGGTCTTTTGCCTCCTTGACGAGATAACTGTACTTCGTAAAAGGCTCCGCCGCGCCCGTGATATCCGCTTCCTGAAAGACGTCGCGACCGAGCAGGCCGCTGTCCACCTGTCCTGTGATCGCCACGACGGGAACGCTATCCATATATGCCGTGGCGAGGGCGGTGAGCAGATTCGTCGCGCCGGGTCCGGACGTGACCGCGCAGACACCCGGGCTTCCTGCGATGCGCGCGTAACCGCCTGCAGCATGTCCCGCGTGTTGCTCGTGCCGCACCAATATATGTCGAATATTCGAATCCGAAAGTCTGTCATAGAAAGGCGCGATGGCCGCTCCGGGGTATCCGAATATGTGCGAAACCCCCTCCCGCTCCAAACTCCTGATGATCGCCTGCGCTCCGTTCATAAATGCTGTCCCCTATTTCAATTGCACGGTCCAACCGTAAGGATCCGGCAACGCGCCGCTCTGTATGCCCGTGAGCGTGTCATACAACCATTGCGACAGCTCCCCGATCCTGTTGTCATTGATGATCATATCCCGATCCGTCCAACGCAGTTCCCCGACGGGGCTTATGACCGCCGCCGTACCCGAAGCGAACGCCTCCGACAGTCTGCCGGCCTCATGCGCGCGAAACACATCCTCGACGGTAAAGCGTTCTTCCCTCACCGGAACGCCGCGATCTTTCAAAAGGCGGATGACCGAATCCCTCGTGATGCCCGGCAGAATGGTGCCGGTCAAAGGTGCGGTAAACACCTCTCCGTCCATGACGAAAAACGCGTTTGACGTACCGATTTCCTCGACGTATTTGCGCTCGTTGCCGTCAAGCCACAGCACCTGCGTAAAACCCAAGGCGTGCGCCTTTTCCTGCGACTTGAGTCCCGCCGCGTAATTCCCGCCGATCTTCGCGGCTCCGGATCCGCCTTTCGCCGATCGAATATACTCGTCCTCGACGAAAATGCGCGTAGGAGCCAGCCCCTCTTCATAATACGGGCCCACGGGGGAGAGAATGATGATGAAAAGATAGCGATTTGACGGTCTGACGCCGAGAAACGGTTCCGTCGCGATGATGAAAGGCCGTATGTAAAGCGACGTATCGGGGAGATCCGGAACCCAATCCCGATCCACCTCGACCAAAGACTTGATCGCGTCCACGTAGAATTCCTCGTCGATTCGCGGGATGCAGAGCCTGTCGTTCGTATTGTTAGTGCGCTTAGCGTTCATATCGGGTCTGAAGAGCCGAACGCCGCCATCCTTCGACTTGTACGTCTTGAGCCCCTCAAACATCTCCTGAGCGTAGTGCAAGACGGCCGCTGCGGGATCCAACGGTATGGGCGCGTAAGGTACTATTCTCGCGTCATGCCAACCGCTTCCGGCATCGTAATCCATCAGAAACATGTGATCGGTGAAGATCTCTCCGAAACCCAATTCGGCCGGATCGGGCTTCGATTTCGGTGCGGGATTCCGCGTGAATGTTATATCGTATTTCATACATTGACCTCCATCTGCTTATACTGTTCGATCAAATCGCTCCGGAGCCTCCAAAGTTCGTCGGAAAGATCGACGTAATAGTTTTGCGGATTCTCAAAGCGGAGCAATTCCTCCCACAATGTATCGACCTGCGCCTTGCAATACGAGCGTATCTCATGGATGTCGGGCGACTTGTACACGCATTTTCCATTCTTGAATATCTGTTTTCTGATGTTTATCGCCGTGAAATTGCAGAGTTTTTTCCGCTTCCACGGGAATGAAGGGTCGAATATGACATAATCCTCTCCCGACGGAACAGGCTCGCAATCCAAGGTGATGACGTCGGCCATGACCCGGCCCGTATCCCTGTCGAAAAGCCTGTATAACGTCTTAAACCCCGGATTCGTGATCTTCTCGACATTCTCGCTGATCTTCATTTTGGGAATAATCGCTCCGTCCCTCTCGATGCCCGCCAATTTGTAAACGCCGCCGAACACCGGTTCGGATCCCGCGGTGATCAGACGCTCCCCCACACCGAATGAATCTATCTCCGCGCCCTGCGAGATCACGTCTCGGATGATCCATTCGTCCAACGAGTTGGAGACGACTATCTCGCATTCCGGCAAGCCCGCCTCGTTCAACATTTGCCTCGCCCTCTTAGTGAGGTATGTGATGTCGCCGCTGTCCACGCGTATGCCCATCTTCTTGGGTCTCAATTCCTTAAACACCCTAATCGCGTTAGGAATGCCCGATTTCAACACGTTGTAAGTATCGACGAGCAAGACGCAGTTGTCCGGATATATCTCCGCATATCTCCGAAACGCCTCGTATTCGGACGGGAACACCTGCACCCAACTGTGCGCCATCGTGCCGAGCGCGCGGATGCCCATATCCCGCTCGCAGATGGTGCATGCCGTGCCGACACAACCGCCGATATAGGCCGCGCGCGCGCCGAGTATCGCCGCAGACGCGCCGTGCGCCCGACGCGTGCCGAATTCCATGACGGCTCGACCTGCAGCGGCGCGGACGATTCGGTTTGCCTTCGTCGCAATCAAACTCTGATGATTGATAAGAAGAAGCAGCATGCTTTCGATGTACTGAGCCTGAGCCACGGGACCCCGCACCGTCAAAATCGGCTCTCCCGGGAAGATCGGCGTACCCTCAGGTACAGCCCAAATATCGCATTTGAATTCAAAATTTTCAAGAAAACCCAAAAAATCCTCGCGAAACACACCCCTCGTCCGCAAAAACGCGATATCCTTATCGTCAAATCGAAGGTTTTCCAAATATTCGATCACCTGTTCCAAGCCGGCCATGATCGCAAAGCCGCCGTTGTCCGGAACGCGCCTGAAAAAGAGGTCAAAACAGGCGATATCCTCCGAAACACCGGTCCTGAAAGAGCCGTTGGCCATTGAAAATTCATAAAAATCGGTCAAGATCGTAAGGTTTTTGTCGTCCATTCTCCGTCAACACCCCAACTGCCGCATTTCGTCGCGCCCTGCGCGCGTTTCCCCGTTCCTTCGGGTCTCCGCCCCGCGCGGCAAAACGACGTTTCGTTCGCGCGAACGCAACCCCGATTATGGTATATTATATCATAAGTGCGGAGCGAAGCGGAGTCATTTATGATAGGGCCAAGTGCGTTTTCGCCGGCGGCGAAAAAATCGCACGGCAGATAAATGAATATGACAACCGCAAGAGGCGGTTGGTATATCATAAGTGCGGAGCGAAGCGGAGTCATTTATGATAGGGCCAAGTGCGTTTTCGCCGGCGGCGAAAAAATCGCAC
>JAIRTJ010000089.1 GCA_031254995.1 Eubacteriales Family XIII. Incertae Sedis bacterium | reverse complement strand
CGTCGCCCGATCCATGTTCTTGCTCGACCGGCCGCGCCAAAAATTTCCGCCCCCGACAACGACGGCGACCTGTACGCCCAGTTCCGTGATCTGCCTGATCTCCTCCGCGACCGCGCCCAACATATGATCGTTCAGTCCGAATCGATCCTCGCCGGCCAACGCCTCTCCGCTGATCTTCAAAATCACTCTTTTGTATTTCGGCTTATCGCTCATTCCTCTCAATTTCCCATCTGCTTTGCGACTTCCTCGGCAAAGTTTTCTTTTCGTTTTTCGATGCCTTCGCCGACCTCGTAACGAACCATCTGCACCACCTTGATCGACTTCCCGATCTCCTTCGCGCAGTCGTCCAGATATTGTCCGACTGTCAAATCTCCGTTCTTCACGAATTTTTGTTCCAGAAGACAGGTTTCCTTGAGTTCCTTCTTGAGGCGGCCCATGACCATCTTTTCGACGATTTCGGCGGGCTTTCCCTCATTCAGAGCCTGACGCACGAGAATCTCCTTCTCGTTTTCGATGTATTGCGGATCCACTCCGCTTTCGTCGATGAACAGCGGATTCATAGACGCGATCTGCATGGCGATGTCCTTGCCCAAGGGCGTCGTCTCCTCGACGGAGGCTTCCGTTTCCAAGCCAACGACGACGCCGATCTTGCCCGCGCCGTGAAGGTAGCCGATATAGATCGTGCCCGGCTTGCTGAGATGCTCGAATCTGCGAATATTGATGTTTTCGCCTATGGTGGCGATGAAGTCCGTCAGCTTCTCCTTGACGGTTCGCTTTTCGTCATAGGTCTTCGCAAGAAAATCATCGAGACTCGAGGTATCCGTATCCGTCGCCAAACAGGAAAGCGCGTCGACAAAATCGATGAAGTCCTGATTTTTTGCAACGAAGTCCGTCTCGGAATTCACCTCGATGATGCCGGCTTTGCGCCCGTCCGGGGACAGTTTGATGCGGACAAGCCCCTCTGCGGCGATTCTGCCCGCCTTTTTCGCGGCCTTTGCCAGTCCCTTCTCCCGCAATGTATCGATCGCCTTATCCATATCGCCGTCTGCTTCTATCAATACGTTCTTGCAATCCAACATACCCGCGCCCGTTCGCACGCGAAGTTCTTTTACCTGTTCCGCCGTTATCGCCATTTTTATTCACGCTTCCTTTCCGTAACCGCCGTCATTGCCCGCTTTTCGCTCAGGCATGATTTTCTTTTATATGAGTTTTGCAACGCATACTTTGAAAAATTCACCGCATTTGTGATATTATTCCTCTATCTTACCCTCGTCTGTTTCCTCTTTGACCTCATCTAAGACCGCCAGGGTTTCGTCTATCGTCGCCTCCTCCTTTTTGATCGCGTCCAATTCCTCCTCCGCGATCTCCTCGGCCAAGGTTTCCGCGGCTTCCGTCAAGTATTCGCCGACCTTTTCCAATTCCGCATTCACGGCCTTGGCTTCCGCGACGACTTCAGCGGCTTCGGCGGGGTTTACCGTATCGGAGGCCGCTGCTGCAGCGACGTCTTCGGGACTCGCCTGCGCAAACATCTCAGCGCCGGCTGCGGCGTCCGCCTCCGAAACCGGCGTGTCTTCCGTATCAGAGGCTTCGCCCTCGTCATAGCTCTCGCCCTGTCGCGCCTCGATGATCGCATCAGCCATTCCCGCGGTAATCAACTTGATGGATCGGATGGCGTCATCGTTGGCCGGTATGACGAAGTCCACATCGTCGGGATCGCAATTCGTGTCGACGATGCCGATGATCGGTATTCCCAGTATCCGCGCCTCCTTTATGGCAATCCTCTCCTTCTTGGGATCGACGATGAAGAGCGCGCCGGGCATTCCCTTCATCTCCTTGATGCCGCCCAAGAACTTCTCCAATCTGTCGTGTTCCAACCTGAGCTTGCTGACTTCCTTCTTCGTCAACGCGTCAAACACGCCGTCCTCCTCCATCTTCTCGATCTCATAGAGGCGCTTGATACGCTCGGAAATCGTCTTGTAGTTCGTGAGCATTCCTCCGAGCCATCGCTCGTTGACGTAAAACATGTCCGCGCGAATTGCCTCGTCCTTGATGACCTGTTGCGCCTGCTTCTTCGTTCCGACGAACAGGATCGGCTTCCCCGTCATCGCGATCTGCCTCATGAAATCATAGGCCTCATCGATCTTCGCTACGGTCTTTTGCAGATCTATAATATAGATGCCGTTTCTCTCCGTAAAAATATAAGGAGCCATTTTCGGGTTCCATCGCCTGGTCTGGTGTCCGAAATGCACTCCCGCTTCCAACAATTGTTTCATAGAAATAACTGACATGTCTGTACCTCCGGTTTCTTCCTCCACCGTCCGGCGTCATGCGAACTCCAACGCGGGGCATGTCCAACCCTGTCGCGTCACCGACTCGCAACCGTCCGATGTGCGTAATAAATAAAACACTCAAACATTCGCCGAAATCCGTTCGGCGAACCAATATCATGATATAGCATTCATGAACAAAAATCAACCGGGTTTTTTGCGCTCAACCCGGAGGCCATGACAGCTTGCGCTTGCCCAAGAGGTGAAAATGCAGGTGTTTCACCGTCTGAAATCCGTCCTCGCCGCAATTGCACACGAGCCGATAACCGTTGT
>JAIRTJ010000158.1 GCA_031254995.1 Eubacteriales Family XIII. Incertae Sedis bacterium | reverse complement strand
AACTCTCCTCCATGATCCCGAAATACATCGAGGCCGTCTATCCGGCCGCCGTCAACAACACGATACTCGAAAACACGAAATTGGAAATCGAGACGCTGCCGGGCAACGCCCGTTGCTCGGACTGCGGCAAGGTGTTTAATGTTCTCGCGAACAAGGGCGCCTGCCCTTCCTGCGGCGGCAAGAATCTCGAACTTCTGTGCGGCAAGGAATTCTTCATCAAGGAGATCGTGATCGAAGAATAGTCTCGCGTCTGCGGAGACAATTGCATTTGTTTTATTATTTCACTGTTATTCGTTAAAGAAATGTGATAAAATCGTCTATGGTCGGGCGCAAATGACGTGCGCTTTGCCGACGGAGGGCGTCGAACGCGCTTTCCGGGAGATGTTCGGTTTCGCGAGACGATGAGAGAAGGACGAGATATGGGCAGGCCTGACGGACGAAGACTCAAGACAATTCCTCCTTTTTTGAAGATCATACCGTATATCATGCCGCGGCGTTACGACGCGGTAAATTTGATTTCCGTCGACTTCCCCTACGACAAGGTCGCCGCGTACATCGACGATCGCAAGAGACGCGGACAAAGCATCTCCCTCATGGCCTGCATTTTGGCGGCGTACATTCGCACCGCCGCAAAATACCCGGAGATCAACCGTTTCGTGATCTCGAAGAAGATATATGCGCGTCACGGCATATGGATTTCGTTTGTGACGCTCAAGGACAATTGGTCCGGCGAAGGCGAGAGGGATGAGACCGTGTCCAAATTGAGGTTTACCGGTTACGAGACCATCGACGAAATCTCAAAGATCATCGACGAGACCATAGAGCGCAATCGAAACAAGCGTAACATGAATTCCATCGACAGGTTGCTCAAAGCGATATTCGCGACGCCGCTTCTGCCTTCGGCCATCGTCAGTCTGTTGAAATTCCTCGACAAACTGGGACTTCTTCCTCGCAAGATCATCGAGGCGAGTCCGTTTCATACTTCCGTATTTTTTACAAATATGGCATCAATTAGAGCTTATCCGATATATCACCATATATATGATTTCGGTTCCACGGGCGCGTTCATCTCTCTCGGCATGGACATCAACAAGAGGAAGGCCTATCGCATGAAGGTGTCCACCGATGAAAGACTCTGCAACGGCTCGTCCTACGTGAGAGCCATGCATTACTTTTTCAGAAATTTGCGTCATCCCGAATTTCTCGAAACTCCCCCCGGCAGCGTAAACAAGGATATTCATTAGTCTCTATGCGCAAAATAGGACGCTTCGCATTTCAGAAATCACAGCAAGGCCGATGCGCGAAGCGTCGGCCTTTGCTGTTTGTCAAATATCGTTCGAGCGATCGCCCTTTCCTCTTCACATGTCCGCAGGCAAAGGCTTCACGTCCGGTATGCGATCTTCGATCATATTCATGAGATTGTCCGAAGAGGCGAGTTTGTCCGCGAATTTTCCGTTTCCTACTGTGACAAGATTGACGTCCGAGGGTTTGAGCGCGCCGCCGAACGCCTCATCCACAGCGGTGCAGCGGTAGATTGGCAACGCATCCTCCATCTCCGCGGATATATCGTTCGTGTCCTCCCACGGGAATTCCGTCTCGCAGACGTGTGCGATCTCCTTGGCGACTTCCCAGTTTGAAAACATCACATCCTCGAGGACGGCTTCCTGTACGATCTGCAATCTGCGCTCGGTGTTCGTATATGTCCCGTCGATCGAAGAAAACCCCGTACCCGGAATGATCGCGTCGGCCGCCTTCGCCGTGTCGGTCATATGCGTATCGCAGACCATCACGACTTCCGCGTCCTTCATGAGCTTCAGCGCCGCCTTTGATTCGGGGGAAACCCCTCCGCGCGCGGCGGCGCCGATGGGATCTTCGCCGAAGATGAGAAGGGCTTTGACGCCCTCAACATCGCAAGCCGTCGCGATGATGCCTTGATCGACGAGTCCTTGGCTGTTGTTCTTGGGTCGCAACATGAGTATGCCGTCCCTCGGGCTGCCGATGTGACCGGACAACACGGCGATGTCCCCTATGAGGGCGGCCGCATCCGTCGTGATCGTATTCTGTTGGTAGATGATCATCGCTTTTTTCGCGCCGACGTATGCCGAGACGATGTCCGAAGCCTTCGCCGACACCTTAACGTCGTCCAACGAATCCGCAAATTCTTCGAATCCGGCGAGTTCCTTCGCCGCGCCGCTCTCAACGACGCCCTTCGCGATCTCCTTGAGGAATTTCATGTTGTTGGCCGTGTATACGCACTCCTCGGCAAATGCGAAGTGGTTTTGCTTCAAATCCTTGGGATTGATCAGAATGACCTTCGCCCCGGCCTCCGCCGCTTGCTTGAGTTTGAGGAAGGCGACGGGATGTTCCGCGAGGTCGAAGCCGATCGCGAGGATGACCTCCGTCGAAAGCAATTCGTCGATCGTGTTGGGCGATGCGTCGACGCCGATGACGTCCGCGAGGCCGTTCACGCGATTATTAAATGAGAACGACGACGCGCCGATCTCGTCGGCAAGAGATTTGATCGCATAGATTTCCTCGTTCGTATAGCGGTCGGAAATCGCTACAGCCACCGCGTCGCGCCCGTATTTTGCCGCGACGGACTGAGCTTTTTTCGCCGTCGTCACGAAGGCGTCGTAATAGTCCGATGGCTCGAACTCATCTCCCGACGCCGAACGCAACATCGGTTCCGTGATCTTTCCCTCCAATTCGGAACAATCAAAGCCGAACTTTCCGCGACCGCAGAGCAGACCTTTGTTGACGGCGCCTTCCTTGTTCGGGACGGATTTCACAAGCAAATTGCCGTAGCTTTCCAATGAAATGCTGCAACCGATCGAGCAATACGGGCAGGTGGTGTCCGTGGAAACGGTATCCAAGGGTACGGGTTTCGACAGAGAAAGTCGTTCCTGCAGAGCGCCTGTGGGACAGACGCTGACGCATTGGCCGCATGAGACACAACCGGATTCCGCCAGAGGTTTTTCCAACGTGGGCTTTACGACGGTGTCGAAACCCCTGTTGACGAGTCCTAACGCGCCGATGCCCATGACCTCGTCGCAGACGCGCACGCAGAGGCCGCAGAGGATGCACTTGTTGCTGTC
>JAIRTJ010000101.1 GCA_031254995.1 Eubacteriales Family XIII. Incertae Sedis bacterium | reverse complement strand
AAAGAACAAGCGCATTGCATTTCGCAACGCGCTTGCCCGATGACGCAGGATACAAAGGGGGGTAATGTATCCCGCGTTACCGGAATTCGCTCTTCTTCATCAAACATTGCAGTCGAGCGTTTTTTTAATTTCCTCCGCAATCGCGCGAACGACCGGAACCGTCACACTGTTGCCGAATTGCTTGTACAGATGCGTATCCGCAACCGCAAGCCTGTAATCTTCGGGGAAACCCTGGAGTCTCGCCCATTCGCGAGGCGTCAACTTTCGCACGTTCTCGCGATTCATCGTTGCCGCGGCTTGGCCTGTCGTCGAGCGACTTAATCGCTTATCGACGATCAAATTTCGTTCCCGTCCCATGCCTCCGCAAACGATTGCCCCGGCTATGTCGTCCGCTCCGCGTATCTCATATCCGAAACCGTTTCCCCTCTCAGCGTGCCGAGCCTTGTGCCTCTTGAGGGATTCCAGATATCGAGCGCTGAGGTAGTATTTCGCCGGCACGGCCTCCGCCTCCAATACGTCTCCGAGCCGTTTTTTCTCTTCGCGAGGTGAGGGGAATCTAAATCCCGATGAATCCAAATCCTCCCTGAACGCCGCGATGTACAGTCGTTCTCTATTTTGCGGAACACCGAAATCCTTGCTGTTCAAAACCTCGACGAAGACTCGATATCCTATCTCCTTCAACGTATTGACGATGATGTCCAACGTCCGACCTCTGTCGTGCGCATAGAGTCCTTTTACGTTTTCGCAGAAAACCGCCTTCGGTTTTCTATATTCGCATATCCGCGCGACATCGAAGAATAAGGTTCCTCTCGACATCCCTTTGCAATTATCGCGAAATCCCTGCTTTTTCCCCGCCAGACTGAACGCCTGACAGGGAAATCCTGCCAAACAAATGTCAAAAGCGGGTATGCTCTTTTCGTCGATTTCGGTTATATCTCCCTGTATCTCGAAATCGTCCCGAAAATTTGCGCGATAGGTCTTTTGCGCATTCGCATCCCATTCGCAGACAAACACTGTCTCAATTTCATCGCCGAAAGCGTCTTTAAAACCCAATCTGATGCCGCCGATTCCCGCAAACAGATCAACGGATCTGTACTTTTTGCCTTTCGGCATAACAGATACCCCCCTCCCTCATTTTTTTGATTTCGCTCTTGCGACGCAAACAGAATAACATAAATCCGTTGCAGGGGCAACCGCATAATTGTGCGCAAATGTATCGAAATTTTACTGTGTTTTTGCCGAAACGGCAAAATCTCGAGTCCGATCGGAAATCATGGCGAAAAATGCGGAACGCCGGCCTCCGGCAGCTTCCCGAAATTTCCGTTTGATTCTTTCAAGAAAAAATGTATAATATAAAAAAGTCCCGAGTGGCGGAGCGATAAACGGCAACAAACTCCTTATTTGGGACTGACTTGATGAATTGGGTGATTTCCGCGCAGAGCGGAATGAGGCAACTTAGGATATGACAACAATCAAGAATAAAAAAACGGGCTCCGCGCTCATTTGGGCTTTGGTCGTCGCGGTCGTGCTTTTCATCGCTTTGGCGATCGGCCTCGCGGCGGTTTCCTCCTCCATGAACGTCTCGACGTCAAGACACGCGGACAAACAATCCTATTACACTGCAATGTCCATAGCAAAAGCCTATGCGGATTGGCTTCGCGACGCGAGTTACATCGCCCCCGCCCTGCGCGCAAAAAGAGCCGGGTTCATGAAATTCCTCGAAAACGGGCCTTTCCGCCACAGCTTCGACGAAAAGAGTCTCGGATCACGCATCGGCTCATGCGAGTTGGAAATCGAGTACGCGAATAAAGCGTACACATCCATACGCATTACGGCCGCCGCGAGATTCCAAGAGGAACGCTCCGTCGTGAACGCGGTCTTGAACATCCGACAGATCCGAGCTTATCCCTCGGGCAGCTTTTCGACCGCGCGCTACGATGCCGAAGCTGCGGCTCTCAACGCCATCGTCCCCGATCCGAATCCCGTCAACGTATTCGGGAAAATGGGTTCCTCAAGCGGTGTTTCTTTCGGCACAAGCGACTATCCTGCCATAAAACGGGATTACAATTACGAAAACCAAATTCACGTGAACAGCTCGATTGCAGATGCGTCCTCCGCACGAGAAGCGACATGGCTTGAAACGACGGGTACGGGAGGCGGCACCGCGCTTTCGGGGCCGCGAGATACGCCGAACCTCGGCGAAGCCCTGTTTGAAAGCGGAAAAGCTCCGTTTGCATCAACGCGCGTCGTCACGCCTCTGAACGGACGATTTGCGTTCAACCCGATCAGCGAGGGAACCGGAGACAGTTACGGCCCAAGCGCGAGTTCGTCGAATACAAAATACGCCGCTTTCAACATAGACGACACGAACGGAAAGGATGTCCTCATTCGCCTCGCAAACGGCGCCGGGCTTCAGAAACGAACTTACTCCGTGCCGAGAAACGCACTCGTGAGCTTTGATTTCACGGACAACAAATACAGCGACGTCACCGACAGCAAGGGAAATTTCAACGACCCGACGGGTTCCGCAATCGCAGGGAAGGGGAACAATCAGTTGCGCTATTGGCCCGTCAAATGGAACAAGGCGCGCATATACACGAGGGACGACGCGAATGAAACGATCAATTCAAATCTGCTGTTCGGCCCTTATTATCGCATCTGGCACGGAGATACGATGGATTACCGCGGCTGGGCGCATTACAGGAACAATCACAAGGGCGGCACGGACGAGTATTGGGAATATTGCGAAAAAATGTTAACCAATATAGGTTACAAAAATGCCTATTACGAACGATTGAAGAACAACAAGGGGATCCCCAACGTGTCCGTCGAATGGGGCGACAACATCGGGATATACATCCTCGACGACACGGACAAATACGTGCGGTTTACGCAAGGAGTGAACATAATGAACGGCGTCGTCTATTCCGCGCGCGACACGCAGATCGGCGGCGGGATCGTATGGAGGTCGTCCGGCTCATACTCGGACAACATCTTTAACGGATACGCCGGATTTTCCGGCGAACCTTACAATTTTACGCTGTATCCGCCGTTTACCTGCACGCAAAATCAGGTGATCTCCGGTACGGACATCGTATTGCTCGCTCCTGCGGGAAAGAGCAGGAACTCCATCATACGTCATCCTGATTCCTGGCGAAATTTCGAGGGAAGGAAACTGACGATCGACGGAGGCGTCATCTATTTGGGTACGGGACAGAACCTCACGATACAGGGAGAAGTCAAAGACGGGCTCACGGTAGAAGGCATCGTAAGTCCCGGAGGAACGAATATGACGGAGAGATGGCCCGCAGGTGAGATTCGAAACTACCTGAGATACACGGAAAACGGGAACAGGATGGACATATCTCCTGACCGAATCATCGTCGAGGAAGGAGCCTCGCTCACCATCATGGCAAATCACAACGATCACGCGAACGTGACCTCGGACATCTTCGTAAGGGGAACGCTGAACATAGAGTCCGACGCGAAAATCAGCGGGAACATCTACGTCTTCGGCGACAACGGAGCCGTAAACATCGACGGCGATTTTCGCATGGATTCCAAAGACGGAGACATGGGCGGCATATTTGTCTGCGGGGAGAACGAGGAGGACGAAAACGGCAAACCCATAGGAGTCGGGACGGTCTCCGCGCCCCAAAGCCTTCGCATAACGGGAACCGGCGGAAAGATCCACCTGTTGAATTCGAATTGCGCCGGCGTTTCCGTCGACGCGCTGTGCAGCGCGGCGGATCCCAATACCGAGCTGTGCGCCCATCCGGGGAAAGCCTCTTCGAACAAGCCGGACTCGTGGTCAGTGCAATACTCCGGCTCCTGACGATCGAGAACGTATGTTCTTGACGGAACAAACGACAAAATCAGCGGAGAGGCAATTCGACTGTAAAAGACGTGAGCCCATTTGACGAGGTCGCGCGAATGCGACCCTTGGAACGTTCGACGACTACGCGCGCGATGGCGAGTCCCAGTCCGAAACCGCCTCGTCCCGATCGACCGGATGAAATCGTCCCTTCTCGAATCGACGTGCGCGCGCGATCCGCGCGATAAAACCGGTCGAATATTCGAGGCAGGTCTTCCGGCGGAATGCCCTCGCCCGTATTGGATATCCGGATGTATCCGATGTGCTTTTCCTTGCCGACCTCCGCCGTCACCTCGCCGCCTTCGTCCGTATATTTCACCGCGTTGTCGAGGAGTATCAAGATCGCCTGGCGTATTCGCTCCTCGTCCGCCTTCACGACGACGGCCTCCGCGTATTTTTTCATCGTCAATTTCACGCCGCGCTCGTACAAGATGGCTTCCGCTCGTTTGACCTCGTCCTCCGCAGCGGCAAAAAGATCAAACGGCGCATCCTCTCCCGCCGTATCCTCGGTCTTCGCCAGATACAGCAGATTGTCAACCAGATTTCGCATTCGATTTGATTCTTCCTCGATGCGATCCACCCATTTGCGCTGACTTCGCACGCTCGCGTTTTCGTCGGCCAAGATCGCCTCCGCGTTCGAGTAGATGATGGCCAGGGGCGTTTTCAACTCGTGGGACGCGTCAGCGACAAAACGCCGTTGCTTCTCAATGCTCTCCTCCACCGGCCGTATCGCCCGATTCGCAAATCTGTAGCTGAGAAAAAATATGGTCGCCAAGACGCATCCGCCGAGGATCGCCATGCTGAAAAGCAATCGAGAAAGCGCCTGCTCGTAGTCGTCCACATTCAAAAACACGAGGCTCTCCCTATTCGCGCCTGTGACGATGTACTGCCATTTGCTGCCCGCGAATTTGATGCGTCCCATGTCCTTCTCGGATCGTTCCGCGAGGCGCACGGCTTTGAGGTATTCGCTCTGATCCAGATCGATGCGCGAAAAAACAGATATGATCTTGCCTCTCGCGTTGATGTTGACGACGAAGGAACGGCTGTAATCCATCGGCAGGTCGGGGATGCCTTTTATGTAAAAATCTCCGCCCGCGTCCGCTTGCTGATCCCTCTCGGAAAGAATGGCGTTCGTCATCACATCGGGCGGTATCGAGCGCAGATCATTGACGATGATGCCCTGCAAATAATTGTAAGCGATAAAATATATCAAGGAAAAGGAAAGCACGGTCACCGCCGAGAGCGAGGCCAAATTCACCAAAAGCAATTTGTTTCTCAATTTTTTTAACATAGATCGGCATCCTCAAACCGCAGGCGCCTGCCCGGAATCGTTGCGGCGAGCGTCCTTCACTCCAAGACCAACACGTAGCCTACGTTTCGAATATTCTTGATCTTCACGCAGGAATCGAGTCCCGCCAATTTTTTTCGCAAAAACGAGATATATACTTGCACGTGATTGTCCTCGGCGTCGCTGTCATAACCCCATATTTTCCCGATAATGGAATCAACAGACAGGCTCGTCCCCTTGTTCGCGATGAGATATTCCAGAAGTCTGCTCTCCTTGAGCGTCAAATTGTATGATCTTCGTCCTTTCGACAGCGTCAGCTTTCCGGGATCCAGCTCGATATCCCCGAACGCCAACATTCCCTCGGGCAAAAGCTCCCCCTTGCGGCGGCTCACGGCTCGTATGCGCGCCAAGAGCTCTTCCGTCTTGAAGGGCTTCGGCAGATAATCATCGGCGCCGCTGTCCAAGCCCAATACCTTGTCTTCCGTCTCCCCCTTCGCAGTCAGCAGGATGACGGGCGTCGACACGCCGTCCTCTCGCAGACGCTTGAGCAGGGTGATTCCGTCCATCCCCGGCAACATGATGTCCAAGAGAATCATATCGTAGACGCCGGACAAAGCATTGTCCAAACCATCCTCTCCGTCGAACGAAAGATCGACGTCGTAATTGTTTTTCTCCAGTATCCGCGCCACGGCCTCGGCCAGATACCTTTCGTCTTCTACCATCAATATTTTCAATTTCTGTATACAGTCTCCTCGCCTGATCGCGTTCGCTCCGCATTGCTCGGCTCGGAGGGCGCGCGCCGCGTCAATCTTTTCCCGCAACCGATCGACGCCTTGACAATGACGCTTGCGGAACGCGTCCTCCTCACCGTAAACGGGATCCTGCTCCTTTATTATGCAATTTGAACCTTTAACGAACCTTAACCGGCGCGCGAGAGAAAAGCGGACAGCCCCGCCCTTAAAACCTCCCTTATCATGTTTACCGGAACGGCATTCCCCGCCTGTTTTCGCGTCTGAGCATCCGAGCAGACGATCTCGAACGTGTCGGGAAACCCTTGCAATCGCAGCATTTCTCTCGGCGTCAATCGACGTTTGCCGTTGACGAGCAGGTAATTGTGCGACGCTCCCGCCCTGAGCGCGCAAGAGAAGGGATGGCTGGTTACGTTTCCGCCTACGTTTTCATGCCATATCGACGGGAAGATGTCGCTTGTATGCCTTTCGCTGCGTTTTTCGCGGATGGCCTTGCTTACGAAATGCTTCCTGTCGACGAGTCGGTCATCCTCGAGGATATCCTCCAATTTTCCGCACTCGATCGGTTCGGGAAATTTAAAATGCGGCGTTTTTTCCGAAAAACCGACAATTACGGTGCGCTCGCGCTTTTGAGGAAGTCCGTAATTCAGCGCATTCAATACGGCAGGGTACACGTCGTAACCCAAGCATTCGAGACTTCGGATAATCACGCGAAAGGTATGCCCATTGTCATGCGTCTTGAGTTGTTTGACATTTTCCAAGATGAACATTGACGGACGCTTCGCTCGAAGTATCCTCTCTATCTCAAAAAACAGCGTCCCTCGCGTGTCCTCGAAACCCTTCCTGTTTCCTATTATGCTGAACGGTTGGCACGGGAACCCCGCAAACAGAATGTCATGATCGGGCACGCAGTTTTCATCGATCGCGGTTATGTCGCCATACGGCTCCATGCGATAATTATGTTTGTACGCGATCCTCGCGTGCTTGTCAATTTCGCAGGCAAATACGCAACGACCGCCCATCTGCGTTCCCGCTTCGTGAAATCCCCCGATTCCCGCAAATAAATCAATGAATGTGAACTCGTGCATCTGACTCTCCCGGCATTCGTTCGCGCGCTGTCGATCCCCGCGTGCGGCGACGCGAGACGCTATCTCGCCATTCGCTTCTTCATCCATTCCGGTTGCGAAGCGAAGGACATTGCCGTGATCTCCGAAATTCTTCCGGCGTTGTACAGCTTCAAAAGACTTCCGTCCATCGTCGTCATGCCTTCCGCTTGAGAAGAGGCGATCACGCTGTCGATTTGGTGTATCTTGCTCTCGCGGATCATATTTCGGATGGCGTCGTTCACGAGCATCACCTCGAAGACAGGTATGACCGTTTCATCGACGCTCGGCGCCAGTTGTTGCGAGACGACGGATTGCAGAACCATGGCGAGTTGGACTCTGATCTGCCCCTGTTGGTTCGCAGGGAAGGCATCGACGATCCGATCGATGGTGTTGGCCGCGCCCACTGTGTGCAGCGTGGAAATGACCAGATGTCCCGTCTCCGCCGCGGTCATTGCGATGTTGATGGTCTCCGAGTCGCGCAGTTCCCCGAGAAGGATGACGTCCGGCGCCTGTCTGAGCGCCGCGCGCAACGCGACGACGTAGTTGTCGGTATCCAAGGATATTTCGCGTTGACTGACGATGCTCATATTGTGCCGATGGAGAAATTCGATCGGATCCTCCAGCGTGATGATGTGCGTGTTCCTCGTCTTGTTGATTCGATCGATCATGCACGACAGGGTGGTGGATTTCCCGCTGCCCGCCGGGCCCGTGACCAAGATCAATCCCTTCTTTTTCTCGGATTGACGAAGGACGATCTCGGGTATGCCGAGAGCCGCGGGATCCGGCAACTCAAAGGCGACCACGCGGATTACGGCCGCGAGTGTTCCTCGTTGCTTGTACGCGCTCACGCGAAATCGCGCCACTCCGGGAAGCGAAAACGAAAAATCGTCGTCGCCTCCGTCTTTCACGCGGGAGATGTTCCTCTGCGACGATAGCGCGTATATCTCCTCCA
>JAIRTJ010000191.1 GCA_031254995.1 Eubacteriales Family XIII. Incertae Sedis bacterium | reverse complement strand
AAAAAATCGCACGGCAGATCAATGGATATGACAACCGCAAAAGGCGGTTGTGGTATCATAAATGCGCAGCGAATGCGGAGTCATTTATGATATGAAGGGATCGGTTGGATTTGATTCCCCGACGCAATAGTGATATGATTATTACGCCGTCGCCTGAGCGACTGTCCGGTACCTGTGCGTCGGCGCGATACTTTTTCGTATCAGAGACGATGATCGGACAGAGGGAGGCATGAAATGGCTGAAAAGAAGCAAGCGAGCGACAAAACGAGGGACGAGATCGAGTCCGGGGAAGGCGAAGATACCATATACGTGACCTTGGAGTATGATGACGGTACGGTCGTCGAGTCCGAAGTGATGGGCATATTCGAGGCCGGCGACAAGGAATACATCGCGTTGATTCCCGACGACGGGAGCGACGACGTATACATTTACGGTTACAAGGAGTCGGAAGAGGACGAAGACGATTTCGAGCTTATTGATATAGAGGACGATGCGGAATTCGAGGCGGCGGTCAAGGCGTTTGACGAGATCATGGCCACTTGAGGAAGCGATTTCGCAGCGCGAGGAATTGAGACGAAGATGGAACGCTACGATATTATTATAGTGGGCGCGGGTGCGGCCGGCGTATTTGCTTCGTATGAATTGACGAAGCGGAACAACGGCGCGCGCATCCTGATGATCGACAAGGGCAGGGCTCTTCCGGGGCGGCATTGTCCGATTACGGAGGGCAAGGTTCCCAACTGCATCAAATGCGACCCCTGTCACATCATGAACGGTTACGGCGGCGCGGGCAGTCTTTCCGACGGAAAATACAACATTACCGCGGAGTTCGGCGGAGACCTGCATCTCCGCGTCGGAACGAAAAAGGCTCTCGAGTTGATGGAGTATGTGGATTCCGTGTTGACCGGCATGGGCGGGAGCGAGGCGAAGCTCTATTCCACGGCGGGTTCCGATCTGAAGACCGTCGCTCTTCAACACGATCTGCATCTGTTAGACGCAAAGGTGCGACACCTCGGCACCGATCGCAACGTGAAAATCCTCGGCAGAATATACGATTACACGAAGGATCGGATCGATATGCTCTTTGAGACGACGGTCGCGGACGCCGACATTACGGACGACGGCTTTCGCGTGACCGCGAATGACGGTACGGTCTTCGAATGCAACGACTTGCTCTTGGCATCCGGACGATCGGGCTCCAAATGGCTCTCGTCCATTACGAGCAAATTCGGCATCAATCAAAAGAGCAATCGCGTGGATATCGGCGTGCGCATCGAATTGCCGGCGGAGATATTCAAGCACATTACCGATCGGGTCTACGAGAGCAAGATCGTGTACAAGACGGACAAATACAACGATTTGGTTCGAACTTTTTGCATGAATCCGTACGGAGAAGTCGTCACGGAGAACACGAACGGAATCATCACGGTCAACGGGCACAGCTACGCCGATCCTGCCAGGCACACGGCGAACACGAATTTCGCCCTGCTCGTGACGAACAAGTTCACGGAGCCGTTCAAGGACAGCAACGAATACGGGGAGTCCATCGCGAAGCTGTCCAATCTGTTGGGCGGCGGCGTACTCATGCAGCGCTTCGGGGATCTGGTCAAGGGGCGCAGGAGCAGCGAGAAGCGCATGGAAAAATGCTTTACGATCCCGACGCTCAAGGCGACGCCCGGCGATCTGAGCCTCGTCATTCCCAAGCGGCAGTTGGATGACATCATCGAGATGATCTACGCCTTGGACAAGATCGCGCCGGGGACGGCCAATGAGGACACGTTGCTCTACGGCGTAGAGGTGAAATTCTACAATTCCGAAGTGGAGGTGGACGAAAACCTGGAGACGAAGATACCGGGCTTGTATGCCTTGGGCGACGCTTCCGGCGTGACGCACAGCCTTTCGCAGGCGTCGGCGAGCGGCGTGCATGTGGCGAGACGCCTCGCGGAAAAGTATTGAGGACTCTCGTCTTCGCACTCGATGACACGACGACGTTTTTTCCGGTATAATTGATGATAAAGCACATATATTGAGCGAACCGCCGAACGGCGCCGAGTATTTCGATTTTCGTTTCGCGCGGTTGTTCGTATCGTTCCTTGCGATGAAAAGGAGGCAAAGCAATGTTGACGACCGACAAAAACAGAATGGATGAAAAGATCAAAGCTTTCAGTAAGTTCGGCGCGCTCGAGGGCGGCGGCATTACGCGACTGTCCCTCTCCGAGCCGGCGTTGCAGGCGAGAGCCGAGTTCAAGCGAAGGGCGGAGGATTTGGGCATGACCGTCGAATCCGACGATATCGGAAATATATACGCCACATATGCGGGTGCGGAAGATCTGCCGCGCATCGTCATGGGTTCTCATCTGGATTCCGTGCGGAGCGGCGGGAATTACGACGGGATATACGGCGTTCTTTCGAGTCTTGAGGTCGCGGAGACTGTGATCCGAGACGGGATCAAGTTGCGGCACCCCATCACCGTCATGGTGTGGACGAATGAGGAGGGCGCGCGCTTCGAGCCCGCCATGATGTCCTCGGGCATCGTGATGAAGAAATGGACGAAGGAATCCATGTTGAAAGTCAAGGAAACCGGGGGGACGGTTACGTTCGGCGAGGCTCTCGAGGCGAGCGGTTGGATAGGCGATGAGTCCAATCGACTCAATGACAAGGACTATTGCGCGTATTTTGAACCGCACATCGAGCAGGGGCCGGTTTTGGAAAATGAAAAACTGGACATCGGGGTCGTGCAAGGCGTCGTTGGCATGATCAATTACGACATCATTCTCGAGGGCGTTTCGAGTCACGCGGGAACGACACCGCAACAGTACAGAAAGGACGCGCTCAGAGCGGCGGCCAAGGTCATCCTCGATCTGTGGGACAAATTGGGTTCACTGGATAAAGATCTCGTATTTACGACGGGCGAGATCACATGCAGGCCAAACGTTCATACGGTCGTGCCGAATTACGTGAAATTTTCGTTGGACAGCCGACACAAGGATCCCGATGTGATCAAGCGGGTCGTGGACATCGTCAAGTCGTTGCCTTCGGAGGTATATGGTTGCAAGCTCAGCTATGAGGAGCACTGGGGTCGCAGTACGATCAACTTCAACGAGCAGTTGCTCGGCTTTGTCGAGAATGCCGCGAAGGGTCTCGGTTACAGTTTCAAGCGCATGTATTCGGGCGCGGGACACGACGCGCAGTACGTGTCCGAACTGCTCCCCTCAGCCATGATCTTCATCCCCACGAAGGACGGGCTGAGTCACACTGTGGTCGAGTATTCTTCGCCCGAGGAAACGCAGCGCGGGGCGAATGTGTTGCTCAACGCTCTAGTCGAAGCGGACAAGAGTTTATAGGCGAGCGGGGCGCGCTTCGCTCGATAAGAAAGAAAGGCGGCAAATTCTGCCGTCTTTCTCGTTCTGAATTGTAATAATTCGTTCGCGAAATGCTATTTTGCGAACGTTATCAAGGTGCCCGCCTTCCCCTCAAGCGCTTCCGTACCCTTGTACAGCGATGTGATGATCGCTTTCTTAGTCGGATTCGCGCGGACGAATTTCGCCGCGGCTCGCACCTTTGGCAACATGCTTCCCTCCGCGAAATGTCCCTCTTTAATGTATTTTGCGACCTCGGCCACCGACATATGATCGAGCGCTTTTTCGTTGGGCTTGCCGTAATTCAAGAATACGCGATCCACCTCCGTCAATATCATGAGGATGTCCGCGTCCACGTCCTCCGCCAATTTTTCCGCCGCGAAATCCTTGTCGATCACGGCGGCGACGCCCTCGAATACGCCGTTTTCCTTTTCAATTACGGGTATGCCGCCGCCTCCGACCGTAATCACGACGGTCGAGTCCCAGAGTCTGCGAACGGAATCGATCTCGACGATCTTTCGCGGAATGGGTGAGGCGACGACGCGCCTGAACCCGCGCCCCGCGTCCTCCTTCATGACGTATCCCCGTTCTTCGGTCAGCGCGCGAGCTTCTTCCTCCGTGTAAAAAGGTCCTATGGGCTTTGTCGGATTCCGAAAAGCGGGATCGTCCTTTTCCACGACTACCTGCGTCACGATGGTGAGGACGGGAATATTCCTGTTTCGATTGTTCAAGGCGTATTTCAAGCCCTGTTGCAGATGGTAGCCTATGTAGCCTTGACTCATGGCGTCGCATACGTCGAAGGGCATGACGGGAAACGTGTCCGCCGCGGCCTCCGAAGCCATGACGATCTGACCCACCTGCGGACCGTTTCCGTGCGCGATGGCGATCTCAAAGCCCTTGACGCTGATTTCGGCCAGATACTCGCATGTCTCGCGCACTGTCTTCAACTGCGCCTCCGCGCCCGTACCCGCGCGCTTGTTTTGGAGCGCGTTGCCGCCCAATGCGATCACGACTCGCACGGGTTTTTCCTTCTTGTGTTCCATATCTTTTACCTTCCTTTCGCCGAGAACGCGATCAAATGTCTTCACGTACCAACGGACAGCTCATGCAACGCGGACCTCCTCTGCCTCTGACAAGTTCGGAACCGTCGATCTCCAACACCTCTGCGCCGTGCTTGCGCAACGTCTCGTTGGATCGCTCGTTTCTGCGATAGGTGATCGCGACGCCGGGCGCGATAGCCAAGGTGTTCGTGCTGTCGTTCCACTGTTCGCGCGCCGCGATGACGGCGTCGCCGCCTCCGCTCGGGATCATGTCGACGGCCGGCAGTTTCAATCCGTTTTTCAGAGCGGTCGGCAGGTCGGGTTCGGCGGATACATGGATACCTCCTTTTCCCTTTCTTGTCAGCTTGAACACTTGTATTTTATCGGAAATTCCAGGGTAAATTGTAAATTTATCGTAATCGATCATCGTAAACACCGTGTCGAGGTGCATGAACGCCCGTGTCGCGGGAATGCGCACGACGAGTATCTCGCGCAGAACCTCGCGTCTCTCGAAGAGGCTTCGCGAAATATTCTCGGTGGCGCCGGCCGAGGTGCGCTGACTGCATCCGTTGGCGATCATCTGTTCGGACAGAATCAATAGGT
>JAIRTJ010000182.1 GCA_031254995.1 Eubacteriales Family XIII. Incertae Sedis bacterium | reverse complement strand
CAGCAAGCCGGTGGTCGGGAATGCGATCGTCCCGGGCGATCCCAAGATCACGTTTAAGGTTCCTGACGACACGTCTCCGGGTACGTATTCGCTGTCGAATCCGTTTTATTATTGGTCTTTCGCGGCGCCTCCGAGATATATCCCCGTTTATTGCATGGACTATCTCTACGACATCGACCCGAGTTTCTTGGGATCCGGGACTACCTATCAAAGGTATAAGCATTACGATCCCTTGAACGCGCCGAATACGATAGAAATCAAAGTTTCGCGACGCGTGGATCGCAGTTTGCTCGAGAACGCGATCGCTTTGGCGAACGAAAAAACGAGTTCCGACTTCACATACGCTTCGTGGACTGCGGTTCTCGAGGCGTTGGCGGAAGCGAACGCCGCATTGACGAAGGCCGGTGTCGAACAAGAGGAGATCGATGCGGCTTGTGCGATGTTGAGCGAGGCCATCGACGCGCTCGTACCGCGCGTAAGCGCGAGAGAAGATCTCGACGCTGCGATTGCGAGAGCTGAATCTCTGGATGCGTTTCTGTACGCTTCGGGTTGGGAGGGTTTGCAGACCGCGCTCGACGATGCGAAAGCTCTGAGAGGCGACGCGGGCGCGTATGATGCGGAGATCGACGCGGTCTTCGCGGCCTTGGTCGAAGCGATGAACGGCTTGGAGCGAAAGCCCGTGTATGCCGTCGATATGACCGTCGAAAACATCGACGCGAACCTGTCCTTTTACAGGACGGAAAAATTTGACGCCGAGGGTTTCGATGTGCTCGGTCTCGCAATCAAGGCGACGAAGAGCGCGGACCAAAACGGCAAGGCGGTTTATTCGCTGAGCGTACCGGCCGGAACCTATTCTCTGCGCGGTACGGCGCAGCTCTATGAAAAAGACGGTTCGGAAAAGCGAGCGTCGGACATCGGCGGCGTTTCGTTTACCGTTCCCTCGCAGAACGCGACCCAATACAATATGAGAGATTCCTTCAGGTTGGTCGTCGCGTCGATTTATTCGTCGCAGAGTTTTGTGAAATTCGAGTCCATGGATGACATCGCCGCGTACATTCCGCTTGCGGCGGGCGACGACTACCTCGTCGCGGCGAAGGACGCGGCGGGCAGGAGGTTGAAAATCGGCGCCGTACATAACACGGCGGCGAGTTCGTCAGGGCAGAGGGCTTTTGCCGTTCCCCTGCTCACAACGTTGGCTTCTTCCGTTCCGTATACCGTCAGCATCGAGCCGACGGTCGCAAAGAGGGATCATTACTTGAGGACGGAGACTCAGATCAATGTAAACGCGAAGAGCGGAGGATTCAACATCAAGATGGATGAGATATACCCGATCACCGCGCCTGCCGAGGCGACGGTAACGGTGTATGCGCAACCCAAATACTATCTGAATCATCTGCTTGAGCCGATCAAAACTATCTGCAACGGCGACGGCACGAAAACGGTTTGGTACGACGATACGGGGAACGGTACGTACATCACGCGCGTGTCCATGCCCGGCAAAGTGACGAAGGCAGGTTGGGGCATCGCGTGGGCTCGCAATGTCGTGTTCGAAAACGAGGAGGATCCGGGCGATACGACCACGACTTTCTTGGCGGATCGCGACGGAAATTCCATGCTCATGAACATCCCCGACGGCGACAATTTCCTGAAACTTAACGTCGGCGAGACCTTCACGCTCCGGTGTTTCCGCGCGTGGGAGATCATCTGCAATGACTGGTTAAACAAGATGATCGAACCCGATTTCCGCTTTAGGACGCTCGAAGGAGAGGACGTTCTTACCTTCGCGCCGCATGACGCGGTCAACGGGAATTGGATCGATATTACGGCGAAAAAGGAGGGTACGGCGATCATCGAAGTGACCTACGACGCTATCGACGTATTCAACGCGGACTACCCTCTTTACGGTTACGGCGGACGATTCGGCGCGGTCAATCAGGAACGCAAGGGCATCGTCGTCGTCACGGTCGGACAGGGTAAGGATAAGGAAATTCTAATCAGAGCCGGCGGAGATTCCGAATTCGATACGATGTTCTTGACGCGGCGCAACGGCGAAACGGACGTATCATTGTACGAAACCGACGGGACGAAGGCGTTGCCGTTGGAGAAAGACGCTGTTGCAGTTGCGTGGAATCCCGACGTTCCGAACAGCCTGCACGAGGTTTCTGACGGAAAGATGACGATATACGCGGGAAACAACATCGTGAAGGCGACAGTCGAGGGACGAGACTATTACAAAATCGTTCGGGCGGGCAGCATACGTCTCGCGTATGAAGATGAGGGCAGAGCTCCGCAAGCCGGAGACGAGGTTCGCATCCTGTACGGCGGCTCTATTCCGAGCTATCCCCTGCCCAAGATGAGCGGCCTCTACAATCCGCAACAATACAGCAGACTCGCCGCCTACGACGATCCTTTCGCATTGACGGAGGATCATATAAACGGGACGCCCCTGAAAGTCGGCGAGAGAGTGGGAACCGGAGGACTGGGCAGTCCTGCCGGAACGCACAGATATGCGGAATACGACAACGGTTTGGAGATCAATATGAATGCCGGAGCTTCATCCGGCGGAGGATTGCTCACGATCCCCGATGTCCGTCTGTCTGACTTGCTCAAGGCGGATTTGGAGGATACGATAATCGCCGCCGACTTGCTCAATGAGGACGATTACGGAACAGGTTGGGACGGCCTGACAAGCGCGCTTTCGGCGGCGAAGAGGACGCTTGCGGATGAAGATGTGATCATAACCGATATTTACGACGCCGGTAAGGCGTTGAAAACGGCGATTTCAGAATTGAAAAAAGATCCGCCTGAGCCTCCGGCGCCCGTAAGCTACAGGAGCGAGCTTAAAAATTCGCTCTCATATTTGGCTAAATCTGTTAAGGAGGCGAATTTCGGCACGATAGGCGGCGAGTGGACGATCATCGCCTTGAAACGAGGAAATTATGACGAGGCGACGCCCGAATTCTACAGCGATTATTACGAAAGGCTTGTCGCGACGATCAAGACGATCGGCTCCGCGAAGTTGAGCGGCACGAAATCGACGGAAAATTCCCGTGTCATTCTTGCGCTCAGCGCATTAGGCAAGGATGCGACCGACGCAGGCGGCTTCAATCTGCTAAAACCCCTCGCGGATTTCGATTGGCTTACAAGGCAGGGGATCAACGGCCCGCTCTACGCGCTTCTCGCGCTGGATTCCAACGGCTATGAGGTGCCAAGGGACAGCGGGATCTCGACGCAAACCTCTCGTGCGCGCATCATCGAATACATACTTGGCAAGGAAATCAAGAAGGGGACGCCGAACGCCGGCGGTTGGTCTTTGGCCGGAAGCTCGCCTGATCCCGACATCACTTCGGCGGTTCTCTGCGCGCTCGCGCCCTATTGCGATGCCAACGCGAATGTGAAAGCGGCCGCAGAACGAGCGCTGGCCGCCCTGTCGAAGTTGCAATCGGACGACGGAGGTTTCGCCTCGTGGGGTTCTCAAAACGCCGAAAGTTGCGCGCAGGTCGTCACGGCGCTCGCCGCCTTGGGTATCGACCCGCAGACGGATGCGCGCTTCGTGAAGGCGAACGGCAATCCGATCGTTGCGCTCTTGCGTTTCCAAACGAAAGACGGCGGGTTCAAACACGTCTTGAACGGAGGCGTCAACGCGATGGCAACGGATCAATCGGCCTATGCGTTGGTCGCCTACGACAGGCTCAAGAACAACAAGAATTCGCTATTCGACATGCGGGATGCCTTTGCGAAGGAAGAACCGGAGGATGAAGAGAACGGCGAGATCCCCGACGACAAAACCGACGATGCGATTCCGGGCGGCAAGAAAGACGACGAGCTCCCGGATGACAAGGGATCCAAGGACAAGGACGGGGAGTATGCAACGACGCCGATAATCGGCTCCGACGAGAACGCAAATCCCGAAATTCTGCCGATCCTTGCGCCCCGGGCGAAGCCCGCAGCGATCAAGGGCGGCGGATCCGTCGTCATCCCGCTCGAAATCGGGCAGGCGACCGAGGTCGAATCGAACATCGGTGCATTTGATTCCGAAGCGCCGCAAGATCGCGCGATCTCGGACAGGCCTGTGCCGTCCGCGGATGTTGCGGACGAAACGACGAACGGCCCGTCTCTCAAGACGATCATCGGAGTCGTCGCGGCTGTCATCGCCGCGCTCATCGCAAGCGTTTTGATTCGGCGCATGAGAAAGGAGCGTTCGGAGAAAAAACAGGCGGCCTAACGCAAATTTGATCCGAGTCGGCCCGCGTTCGCACAGTCGGACGCGAGCCGACTGCTGTGACGAATACGGGCGCATCGCGCGCGAAGTCATCGAACCTGCGATCGTTGCGCTCGGTTGTGCGATTTTGCGACGGATTTTTATTAAAAGAACGTTACAGCGCTTTCGACGCTTTTCTTCTTATGGTATAATTCTTGAGTAACTGTTGCGGTTACGATCGTTTGTTGTCGGCCAAAACCGCACATGCCTGCAGAATAAACAGGGGAAAGATTTCCCTTTGACAGCTCTGTGAAAGGAGTTTTATCATGGCCAGATATTTCACTTCCGAATCCGTTACAGAGGGACATCCGGATAAAGTTTGCGACCAAATATCGGATGCGGTGCTCGACGCGATCATGACAGACGACCCGTCGGGCAGAGTCGCGGTCGAATGTCTTACGACCACGGGCATCGTCATGCTCGCGGGCGAGGTCACGACGAAGGCATACGTCGACATACCCATGCTCGCGCGACGGGTCATCAACGAGATCGGATACACGAAGAGCGAATACGGATTTGACGGGAACACCTGCGCCGTGCTCACGTCTATCCACGGACAGTCCGAGGATATCGCCCTCGGCGTCGATGAGGCGCTTGAGGTCAAAGAGGGCAAGTCCGGTGACGCGCGCGAACTTACGGGCGCCGGAGATCAGGGCATCATGTTCGGTTACGCATGCAAGGAGACGCCCGAGCTCATGCCTCTTCCCATCACGCTCGCGCATCGAATGGCTCGGCGTCTGGCCGAGGTTCGAAAATCCGGGGAGATCGACTATCTGAGACCGGACGGAAAGACGCAGGTGACGGTGGAGTACGACGGACTTACGCCGGCGCGCGTGTCGGCCGTCCTCGTCTCGACGCAGCACGACCCGGACGCGACGCAGGAGGAAATCCGCAATGACATAATCGAAAAGGTGATCATTCCCATTATTCCCAAAGAATTGATGTCCGGCGAACCGAAATACCTCGTAAATCCCACGGGAAGGTTTGTCATCGGCGGCCCGAACGGCGATTCGGGATTGACCGGTCGCAAGATCATCGTCGATACCTATGGCGGATACGCGAAGCACGGCGGCGGCGCGTTCAGCGGCAAGGATCCGACGAAGGTCGACAGATCCGCTTGCTACGCGGCGCGATACGCGGCAAAAAATATCGTCGCGGCGGGTTTGGCCGAACGATGCGAGATCGAACTTTCCTACGCCATCGGCGTCGCGGAACCGATGTCCGTACTCGTCGATTCGTTCGGGACGGGGACGCTGTCGGATGAAAAATTGGCCGTGCTGTTGCAGAAGAATTTCGATTTGCGACCCGCGGCAATCATCGCCGATCTCGATCTCCTAACGCCGAGTTATCTCAAGGTCGCCGCATACGGCCATTTCGGACGTCCCGATCTCGATCTGCCGTGGGAACGCACGGACAAGACCGATGCATTGAAGGAATCCGCAAGCGAGTTCTGATGAGCGATTCGCTTTGCGCAACAGACGAGAGTACGCATTATGAGGCACGAAGTCATGCACGAAAAAACCGATAGGAATTCGCCGTTGAAATTATTGCTCGTTTATCCCGATTTCGTTGAGGAAACTAAGCGCAATCGCAATATTCCCGGAAATTATTCAGAGGGTTTAGCCTCTATTTCCGCAGTGCTCAAGGCCGCGGGCTACGCTGTGTCCTTATTGCATCTGACATGGATGCCGGACAGGGATGAATTCCTGTCGAACGTGAGGAAGGAAGCCCCCGATGTCTTGGGATTCACCATGCGCACCACGGCCATGGGTTATGTCTCGGAGATGGCGGGTTGGTTGGACGAAGAGATGCCGGATGTTCACGTGAGTTGCGGCGGCTATCATCCCACCTTGGTTCCGGACGAGGTCTTGGCTATTCGCGGCGTCGACAGCGTATGCGTAGGCGAGGGCGAATACCCTTTGCGCGATCTCATGGACAGTCTGCGAGACGGCGTTGCGAGACGCGATATCGAGAGCATGTATTTCAAGTCGCCGGACGGGAGCGTCGTTCGAAATCCGGTTCGCCCGATGACGGAGGATTTGGACGAGTTGCCGTTTCCCGATCTGAGCATCTTCGATTACAAGAAACTTCGCACGGGACTCATCGACACGGCGATGGTCATGGTGAGTCGAGGATGTCTGTTTTCGTGTACGTATTGCGGTAATTCGCAGTTTCGCAACGTCTATCCGAACCGCAAGAAATACGCGCGTTTTCGCAGTCCCGCGAACGCGATCCGCGTGA